>JAFGMJ010000205.1 GCA_016927635.1 Actinomycetota bacterium | reverse complement strand
GGTAAAAAGCTTGGATTTTCCTACACTAAAGAAGAAATAACTGGTTATTTTGAAAATCCTGGCAAGCGTATAAAGGTAAACCCAGGTTTACCATACAGAGATATAAATTTCAGGGCAATTAAAGTAGATAAACCAAGAATAAAAAATACAAATACGGGTTTTGATAGGATAGGTTCTGGGATAGAAAGTATAGCAAATAAAATCTCAAGGGACATTGAAAAAGAAAAAATAAGGGTTGAAAAAATAAAAGTAAAACTTTCAAGCTCAAAAGACAGGGTAATTGGTAAAGACAGGGAAAGAGAAAGGTAATGACAGACAAAAAAAGTATTGTACTATCTGTTTTAATACTTATTATCTTGCTGGCAATTCTGCCAGTACTGTCATCTGTTTTTGGCCAGTTTATTGAAGTTTACAGATTTAATATATCGCTTGTTCCCCAAAACTTTTTAATTAATGCTGTCTTAAGTTTAAGTACTTATTTTAATTTCTTTACCAGGGTAAATCCTGTTAACATTTTAGGGTGGGCAATAATCGGGATATTTTTATCATATATGCTTTTTAGCATTGCAGGGACAGGCCTTCAAAAAAGATATATTCAAAAAGATGATTATGGAAGTCATGGCACTTCAAGATTTCAGACTTTCTGGGAGATAAAAAAATATTATTTTAGGGACAAGCTTGGATGGTTTTTAGGTTCAAATTCAGCGGGTCTTAAATACTCTATTGGAATGGCTGGAGCATATCATCCTATTGGAGGCAACTTAAATATGCAGGCGCTGGTACTTGGAAGTCCAGGAAGTTTTAAAACTACAGGCTTTGTAATTCCTAACATATTTCATATTCCTTACATGTTTAAAAACTTAGAGGAAAAAGGCGATCTGATAATAACTGATCCCAAAAGTGAGATTTACTGCCTGACAGCACAATATCTAAAAGCATGCGGCTATGATGTTTATGTGCTTGATTTTATAAATTTAAAATACGGCGATAGCTTAAATCCAATAAATTATATATCAAGTGATAAGGAGCTTATGGAAATAGCGGAGGGCTATATAAGTTCTGTAGCTGATTCAACAATACTGTCTTACAGCAGTGATACTTTTTGGGAAGAATCCGAAGGACAGCTGCTCGGCGCCCTTATTGGTTTTGTAAAGGAGATTTACCCAAAGAAAGAGCAGACATTTGGACAGGTTTTAAAAATCTTAACTTCTGAAAATGTAAGGGACTCAGGCAAAGCTTCAAAGTTTTTCAAAGACTACAATATTGGCGGAACTGCTCTTCAGCTATGGAATAACTTTTTACTGGCTGAAGATAAGGTAAGAGCAAATATTTTAATTGGACTTGCAACAAAGCTAAAACTCTTTTCTATAAAAGGTATAAAAAATATAACTGGTTCAACAACTATTGATATTAAAAAAATCGGGGCAAAAAAAGATAGGCCGGTTGCTCTTTTTATACTAATGCCTGATAAGGACAGAACTTTTTCACCAATAATTAATTCCACGGTAACCACTATTTTAAACCAGCTTTATAAAACAGCTTATGAATATGGCAATACTTTATACAGCCCGACATTTCTTATACTTGAAGAAATGGCAAACATTGGAAGGATTCCAAATATCCAGGTAATGCTTGGAACGATGAGGTCCCGTAGGATTTATCCTATGCTTATATGGCAGTCGCTTCCCCAGATGAAAAACAGGTATAAGGACTGCTGGGAAGATATTCTATCCATGTGTGATACTCATCTATATCTTGGAATAAATGATGATTTTACGGCCCAGTACTGCAGCAGGTTTCTTGGAAATACCACAATTAATGTACAGGGTATAAGTAAAAACATCGAAGGTATTCTTGAAAGTGGAAGGCAAAGCCAGACGCAGAACTATTATGCAAGAAACCTGATGCTTCCTGATGAGTGTAAAAGACTTTGTCAGGACAAGCTTATTTTAAACCAGCGCTCTTTTTATCCATCGCTTCTTTATAAGGTGCAGTATAAATACTGGGAACAAAAGTCAAAGGTTTGTCCGCTTTCCAATGTAGCAGATCTAGCTGAAATAAAGAGCGCATAGATTTTAATATTTGGATTTATCTAAGGCAAAAATGGAATATATAATCTGTTGTTTAAACATAAAAGAAAGCTATATAAGGATAAGCAATCATTTTAAAGGCCATCCCAATATAAGCTTTGAGGAATTCATTGATGATATAGAGGAGATAAAAAACAAATCCCTTTATAAAAAATGGCAGTATGCAGTAATTGATAAAAAACTATCCTGGTGTGATGAAGCTGTAAAGTTTTTTAAGAAAAATAATGTGGAGATAATTTATTTTTATGATGATTACGCAAAAGTTATTTCTGAAATTAAAAATAAAATACCTGAGAAGTCTGATGATAAAATCATAGAAAATAAGGCAATTACACAAGAAGATAAAAAAGAAAATACAAAAGTAACATATATTGAAAAACCCGTTACTAAAATAATTGAGAAAAAAATCTATACAGGTATCGAAAAGAAAATTATTTTAATATGTTCTCTTTCAAGGTGTGCCGGTGCTACTACAATTACTTTAAACCTGGCAAAATATCTCTCCGGCCTAAATATCTTATCATCAGTAATTGAACCTCCAATTTTTGCTCCGGCGATATTTAACTGGATAGGAATTGAAGAAAGGGAAGTAAAAAATATAGGGGAGGCAGGCAGTGTCTTTTATTCTTACCCGCATGAGATTTCATACGGTAACAAGTTAAAAAACCGGGCAGAATATGTATATGATAATATTGTCTGGATTGTTTCTGATGACAGAAAAGAAAAGATAAAAACCTGGCAGCACAACCATATGCTGCAGCTTGTTTACGCATCAAGTATTGCCCCGATAACATTTATTGATGTGGGGGACTGTATTTTTCATGAGTCAGTAAAACCACTACTTTGTACCGTAGATTTTGTGTTTGTAGTAATAGATCCATTTCCCACAATCTGTAAGGTAAGTAACGATAAATTTTTAGAACTTTTAAAATTAAAAAGCGAAGGATGCCCGGTTCACTTTATAATAAATAAGTGGAACAGCGGAATAGATGAAAAAGAATTTTTAAGTTTTATTGGTGTGAAACCACTTGCTGTAATTCCTGCTATTGATCTGTCTATTTTATATAAAGCAAACAGCCAGTATAAGATTTCCCTTAGCTATCCTGAAGTTTTAAACCTGCTTGAAGGGCCACTTAATAATATTTG
>JAFGMJ010000204.1 GCA_016927635.1 Actinomycetota bacterium | reverse complement strand
ATTTTTGCCTTCCTTCCTTAAAAAATTTATATGAAGTAATTTATAACACATTATTTTTAATAATACGTTACATCTATGTTAAATCTGTGTTAATTTTTATTGTTTGTAAGCAATAAGAAGAATAAAACCTTTTAAGAGTTTATATAAAATAATCTTATTATTTTATAAACTCTGCCGGTGAGAACATATAGCCGACATTCCTGACCGTTTTAAGCATATCGCTGTATGGCAGTTCCATTTTTGAACGAAGCCTTCTCATGTGAACGTCTACTGTCCTTGAGCCCCCATAATAGTCGTATTCCCATATATCTGAAAGCAGCCTTGAACGGGTAAATACTTTATTTTTGTTTTCCAGAAGAAGTTTTAAAAGCTGGTATTCCTTGAATGTGAGCTCAATTTTTTTCCCGTTTATGAGTAATTCATACTTGTCAAGGTCAAGGACCAAATCCCTGATTACAATGCTGTTTGCCGGCTTAATTTTAAAATCTCTAAACAGTATGTTTTCAATTCTTAAAGCCAGCTCGCTTTCAGTGTTTTCTTTGAAAATAAAATCATTTATCCTTACAGGATATTTATATAAATCAGAAAGAAGGTCTTCCTGGCCGGGCTGGATTAAAAGCAGCTTTTGAAAGTCTTTTATGGAATCATTTTTTAAAAAATCGGTCAAAAAAGAATTATTTTTTATTTCAGTGGACAAATCTATTATTAAAAAGTCAGCATAAGAAAAATCGGTATCCGGTCCAGCCTCGCCTTTTAATATAGACAGTTCATGTACATTTAATAAATTGTTTTCAGAAAAAATACTGCCGGCTTTTTTTATTAAATTTTCATCCTGGCTTATAAGCAATATTTTCATTATTTCAACCTGTATTTATTTGTAATCGGGTATCTTCTGTCTCTTCCAAAAGCTCTTGCAGTTATTTTTATGCCCGGAGCGCCCTGTCTTCTTTTGTATTCACTGAAATCCACCATATTTATGACTTTGGCAACTGTTTTATCATCGAACCCGGATTTGACAATATCCTGGTAATCCCTGTCCTCTTCTATATATGCCTTAAGTATATTGTCAAGAATATCGTAGCTGGGCAGGGTGTCCTGGTCAGTCTGGTCCGGTTTAAGTTCTGCGGAGGGAGGTTTTTCAATTATTTCAGCAGGAATTATATTTCCATATTTTTTGTTTATAAAATCGCAGACTCTGTAAACCATTGTCTTGTATACGTCTTTTATAGGAGCAAAACCGCCAGCCATATCTCCATATAATGTACAGTACCCCACACTTATCTCGCTTTTATTGCCGGTTGCAAGTAAAAGCCAGCCGTGTTCGTTTGAAAGCGCCATCAGTATGTTGCCTCTTATTCGCGCCTGCAGGTTTTCTTTAGTTATATTCATATCCCTGGTTTTAAAACTGTCTTTTAAAGCATCAAGATATGCTTCATATATATTGGTAACAGGAATTATAAATGTTCTAAGGCCTGTATTTGCAGCAAGCTTCTGAGAGTCATCAATGCTTCCCCTTGAGGAAAATGCTGAAGGCATTAAAACACCGGTAACATTTTCAAACCCTATTGCAAACCCTGCAATAACAGCAGCAAGAGCTGAATCTATTCCGCCGCTTAAGCCAAGAACTGCTTTTTTAAAACCGTTTTTTTGCACATAATCCCTTGTTCCAAGAACAAGTGCATTAAAAACCTCTTCCTCTATTCCCTTAATGCTATCCCTGTAACGGTCTTCTGTTTTTTTAAAGGTGATGCTTTTTCCAATATTATTACTGTTTTTTTCATTTACAATTTTTAATACACCAATACTGCCTTCTGCTTGCCTGGTCCAGTCCCTCTGGGTCCTGTATTTGGCATCCTGCAGCCTTGTGGAGTCAAGATCTTCCGAATCAAGGTCATAAATAAAAAAATCCTCCTGAAATGCTTTAGCCCTGAAAAGAATATCGCCTTTTTCATTTACCAGCATCGAATTTCCGTCAAATACAAGTTCATCCTGCCCGCCAACAAGATTGACGTACAGTATATTGACCCTGTTATCAACAGCTCTTGTATAAAGAATTTTTTCCCTTTCTTCAATCTTGCCCTGATGATAAGGTGAGGCTGAAATATTGATTATCAGTGTTGCGCCTCCTGAAATAGCCTGATGCTGAAGGGGCCCGGACGAATAATACATGTCTTCACAAATATTCACCCCGACAAGCGTACCATTTATATCATATATATAACCCAAAGCGCCTCTCTGGAAATACCTTTCTTCATCAAAGACTGAGTAGTTCGGGAGATACTGTTTATTGTAAACTGAAAGTATTTTCTCATTATTCATTATTGCTGCGGAATTAAATATTTCAAAATCCCTGTTAACAAATCCTACGATTACAGTTATATTGCTGCAAAGTTTTTTTAGTTTATCAAGATATTTTAAATTCTGGCTGATAAATGCCGGTTTTAAAAGCAGGTCTTCCGGCGGGTAACCAGTTATTGCGAGTTCAGGAAAGGCAATTATATCAGCTGAATTTTTTTTTGCCTCTTCGATATGATAAGCTATCTTTTCAAAATTGCCCTTAAAATCTCCGACAGTGGAATTTATCTGGGCGCAGTATAATCTCAGGAATCTGTCCATTTGAATTATTGGCCTTTCTTAAGTGGTGATATTTTCCTTAAATCAGTTACCGTTTTTTCAAGGTTTTCAAGAAAATAATCAACCTGGCTATAAGTATTTTCAAACCCGTGTGTAATCCTTAACGAGCCCGCTGCATCCTCCTTTGTCAGGCCCATAGAAACAAGCGTATGCGAAGGTTTTGTCGATGAAGTGGAGCATGCGGAACCGCTTGATACCGCCACCCCGGCAGCATCAAGTCTTAAAACCATTGCCTCTCCCTCAATAAACCTGAAAGAAAAATTGCAGTTTCCAGGCAGTCTTTTTTCAGGATGGCCATTAAATAAAACGTCATCTATTCTTGCCAGCACGCTATTTTTTATATACTCCCTCATATCAGTTAAGTATTTTATTTTATCTTCAAGGCCTGCTGCCGCAATTTGAGCCGCTTTTGCAAGCCCTGCAATACCGGCTGTATTTTCAGTTCCGCTCCTTCTGCCTTTTTCCTGCCCCCCTCCATAAATATATGGCATTATTTTTGTCCCTTTACGAATATATAAGGCACCAACTCCTTTAGGTCCATATATTTTGTGGGCAGAAAGTGATAGCATATCGACGCCCAGCCTGTTTACACCAGTCTTTAAATTGCAAAAAGTCTGTACTGCGTCTGTGTGAAACAATATGCCTTCCTGCTTTAAAATAGCGCCTATTTCTTCAATTGGCTGTACCGTTCCCACTATATTGTTTGCATGCATTACAGAAACGAGTATGGTTTTTTTACTTAAAGCTTTTTTTATGTCTGAGGCATCGACCATTCCAAAGCGGTCAACTGGCACAAAGGTCACCTTAAAACCTCTTTTTGCCAGCATTTTAAACGGAATTGCAGCTGCCGGGTGTTCGATTTCTGATGTAATTATATGATTGCCTTTTTTTATATTGGCTTCTGCAGTGCCAAATATTGCCAGGTTATTACTCTCTGTTCCGCTGCCCGTAAATATTATTTCTCCATCAGATGCTCCCATTATTGAAGCAATCATATGCCGTGACTTTTCTATTATTTTTTTAGCTTCGCGGCCGGGAAGGTGAATTTCTGAAGCATTGCCAAAATATTTTACAAGGCACTCATTTATTACTTTGGCAACTTCAGGTAAAACCGGTGTCGTAGCTGCGTGGTCAAGGTAAATATAGTTTTGAAGTTTATTGCTCACAGCCTCAATAATACTGTTAATAGAGATATTTATCCATATTAATAAAAAGAAAAATTAGCACTTATTAATATAGCTGTCAATAAAACATGCCAGCATTAAAAAGAAGGCTGCAAATAAAAACTGCATCAAAAAAATTGTTTACTGGCTGATCCTCAGCATATACATATGGAACTTATAAGAGACAAATAATTCTAAAGTTGCAAGCATAAGGGCAATAATTGTCGGGATAATCAGGTGTTTTGAAAACAGTTTTGAAGATTTATGGCTGAAATGTGGAATAAGCAGAACAAGGATGATGTTTACAAAATAAAATGTAAAAATTACAGCCAGTGCCGAAAAATAAACAAAAAAATAATTTACAAACACTATATTTAAAATTCCAATAAATATAATCCCGCAGCTTATTGAAAGAAATATGATAAATTGCCAGGGTTTATTATAAATCCTTACAGCTGCAGGCTCACTGTAATACTGATAATTAAAAACAGGATAAATTACTGTCATGGCAGCAGCTCCAGCAAGATAGCCGGTTACAAAACGTGAAATATTATTTGTGCCAATTGCAAAAAAATAAGAAAAGACCCCGTCTACAACAGTCGATATTATAAAAAAAGCAATAAGTGCAATAACATAAACCGGAGGTAAATCACTTTCTTTTTTCCTGAACATTATAAAAAGAATCAGGGCAGTGATAAAAAAGCCTATATATATACCTTCACATCTTGCGCATAAAGGAATCTTAAGCATACCTGCAAAAAAGCTTCTTTCAGGCAACTGATGACAAACAGACGCTCCGATTATATTTATGAATTTATATAATGCGCTTTCCATATTTCTGATTTAAATCTGCAAATTCCTGTTAATAAATAATTGTATTTTAACTTTTATTTTTGATACAGCAAGGTTTAAAAATTTTAGCATTATATTGAAAACTATTTTTCTATAGTTTTTTAACCGGGCTGCTGATAAAATTATTTTAAATTAGATTCATTTTTGAAAGGAAAAATATTGATATATGATTTCCACACACACACTTTTTTATCAGATGGCATAAACAGTCCCATTGAACTTATAAGGTGTGCTTATTCATATGGATATGCCTGTGTTGCGCTTACCGACCACGTAAGCTACAGCAATATAGACATGATAATTGAAAGCGTTAAAAAAGACTGCCAGCTTGCCCAGAAATACTGGGATATAAATGCAATTCCAGGCGTTGAGCTGACAAACATACCTGCAAAAAGCATAAATGATATGGCCATGTACGCCAAAGAAAAAGGCGCAATACTTGTTTCAGTGCATGGGGAAACAATGGTTGAACCTGTTGAAAAGGGCACCAACCTTGAAGCTTTAAGTTCCAGATATGTTGATATGCTGGCGCATCCTGGGCTTTTAACAGATGAGGAAGTATTGCTGGCTGTTAAAAACGGTATTTATCTGGAGCTGACCCGAAGGCAGGGGCACAGCCTTTCAAACGGGCATGTAGCAAAAAAAGCGATGGAGGCAGGGGCAGGCCTTCTTATTAACAGCGACGCGCACAGTCATCTTGACCTGTATAAAGAAGGAATACAGTTAAACGTGGCAATGGGCGCCGGGCTCACGGAAAAGCAGGCTGAATATATTTTTAAAAATAACAATAAAGCGTTCTTAAAGAAACTGTTTCAATAATTTATTAAAATCTTTTAAATAAAAATTAAATAAATGGAAAAAATACTATATTTAGAATGCCTCTCAGGAATAAGCGGCGATATGATGACAGGAGCTCTCCTTGATCTGGGCATTGAAGGCCTTGACATTGATTATTTAAGAAAAGAGCTTAAAAAAGTAGATCTTGAAGACTATGAAATAAACCGGGTAAGCGAAAAAAGGGGAGCGCTGTTTGCCAGCAGGCTTAGCGTTAAATTGACCGCAGAACATCATGCAAGGGATTATCAAAAAATAAAAGATCTTATAAATGCAAGCAGGTTAAATGCCAGGATAAAAAAAACTGCAATATCAATATTTGATGAGATAGCAGAAGCAGAGTCTTTTGTTCATAAAATACCTTTGGATAAAATCCACTTTCATGAAATAGGAGCAGTGGACTCAATCATAGACATAGTCTCAGTTGCAATAGCCCTGGATTTTTTTAAGCCTGAAAAGATTTTTTGCAGCAATATACCCCTGGGAAAAGGAATTGCCGAAACTATGCATGGGAAAATACCGATCCCTGCTCCAGCAACAGTCCGTATTTTGAGAAAAGTACCTGTCTTTGGAGGAGATTTTGATTTTGAAACAACCACACCTACGGGGGCGGCTATTATAAAAGCCATAACAGACAAATTCTGTAATATGCCTGAGATGCAAATACTTAATATCGGCTACGGCACAGGTACAAGAATTGCATCGGGCATATCAGGTATTCCCAATATATTGAGGTTATTTTTTGGGAGTCTTGCCGGTACTGATGATAATGCAAAATTTTCAACTCTAAATGAAAGGCTTGAGAAATATTCTGAAAAAGCAGGGGGATTAAAAACTGAGGAACTCGTTCTACTTTCTGCAAATATTGACGATATGAGCGGTGAGATGTTTGGCCATGTTCTACATAGGCTTTTTTTATTAAAAATCAATGACGCATGGACTGAGCCTATATATATGAAAAAAAACAGGCCTGCGATTAAGTTATGCGCGCTCTGCAGCCATAAAATGCTTGAAAAAACAGTAGATGTTTTTTTTAAGGAGACAAGCACGCTGGGAATAAGGATTGAAAACCTAAAAAGGATTTCCTTAAACAGGCATATTGAGAAAGTAAAACTTCCTTATGGAGAGGTGTTTGTAAAAACTGCAGTAATCGGCAGCAGAGAAGTATCAACTCCTGAATATGATTCATGTGCTGAACTGGCAGAGAAAACCGGTAAAACATTAAAAGAAGTTTACCGGGATCTTATATTTTTTCTTTCAAGCAGATAATATTTGAGTATAGATTGAAAAACTGCAGTTGTAGGCACAGCAATCAGAAGACCCCACGGTCCTATAAGGGCGCCAGCAGCAATCAATGCAAATATAACAATGGCAGGGTGTATGCCCACCTGGTATTTCATTATATTCGGGCTTATTACATAATTGTCAAGCTGCTGGACTGCGATAAAAAGCAGAACTACAAGAAGAGCTTTTAAAGGAGATATAAACAAAGCAGTAAGTGCAGCAGGTATGGCGCCTAAAATCGGGCCAAGAAAAGGAATAAGATTAAGCACCCCTGCAGTAAAACCCAGAAGTATTGCAAAATCGACTTTAAGCAGCAATAGTATTACGGTACAGAGAACGCCGACAATAATTGAAATCAGTATCTGCCCTCTGATATAACGGCCACCTACATTGTTTATCCTGTCCAGTATAACCGATGTCTGGTATTTTGCCCTGGCCGGAAGTACTTTTATAAACAGGCTTCTAAGCTTTTGGGAATCTTTCAATATGTATATTCCAAGAAGGGGCCCGATTATTATAGTTATGATAATATTTACAAAAGACCTTGTAAAAACAGTTGCGCTCTGTAAAAAATTCGAGCTGGAAATGCCAAAAGTGTTTATAACATAAGTTGTAATGGCATTTGTGTCAAGTGGCAAAACCTCCTTTTGCGTTGCGCTTTCGAATGCATCTATTAAAGCATTTGTCTCGATGAAATTATTAATCATCTCTGTTACATTTTTAATGTAAAGAGGGAAGCGTGTGATAAATACATTAAACTGGTCTATAATCATTGGAATAGTGAAGAAAAAAATCACAAACACAAAACCTGTAAATACTGTATAAGCAATTATAAGGGCAAAGACCCTTTTCATTTTTTTGGACATCCAGTCTACAAAAGGACCCAATAAGTAAGCGATTCCTATAGCAAGTATAACAGGTATTAAAGCTATTCTTATTCTGTACAGGAAATAAAGCACAAGAGAGATTATTATTAGCAGCCCTATAACCGACCAGGAATAAATGCCTAATTTTTTAACAGTATCAAGCTTATTTGCAGGTTTTTTTATTCTCATAGGCCAATGAAAATCATTTTTTTTAATTATATATATATTTTTCATTTATCTCAATAAAATAACCGGCACAAAACTGCATAAAAGACGGCAAAAAAAACAGGGTGCAGAGCTATTACTGTTAGAGCAATAATCTTCATGCTTTTATATTATATAATTGAAGTAGTAATTCAATT
>JAFGMJ010000203.1 GCA_016927635.1 Actinomycetota bacterium | reverse complement strand
AGGAGCCCTGGTACTGGGTGCAGGGTTGTATATTTTTTTAAATAATCATTTTGAAAAAGTCCAGATAATAGTTGCAAAAAATTTTCTTGATAAAAATAAAACAATCGAACTGGATGATCTGGCAAGCATAGAATGCCTTAAAAGCTCGCTTCCCGACGGTTATGTAACCAGTGCCTCAGAAGCTGCTGGAAAGATACTTCAAACTGAAAGGCAGCCAATGGACCCCATAACTTATACCGTTTTTAAGGAAATCCCGGAAGGCAGGTTTACTTCTGATCTTAAAGAAAGCGAGGTGCTTATTGCCTTAAGCATCGATTATGCCGAACCTGTGGTATCTGAGCTTGGTGCAGGCACATGCATAAGCATTATCTCTACAGAAAAAGAAGAAAGCCTGCAGTATCAAAATACTCAAACTGGCAGTTTTTCTAATATCATTGACAAAGGCATCAGCGAAAAAATTTTTCAGGAAGGCAGCATTATTGAAAAAAACATCTTTTCTCTTTCTGAAAATATAATGGTAATAGACGGCCAGGTGATTATAAAGAATCTCGAGGTACTCGGCGTAAGTAAAACAGATGATGATAAAAACCGGCCCCTTGCCGGAGGCGGTGGCAGCAGCACATTTATTTACATGAAATGCGATATTAAGGAAGCGCCTGCCATAGCCAGGATTACAAAGGATAAAAATTATAAAATAGTGGTTGAAAAATCGTGAGGTTTAGGTGGGCATAATAGCTGTTATCTCAAATAAAGGTGGCGTTGGCAAGACTTCTATTGCCTTAAGCACAGGGTTTTATCTCAGCAAAAACCCTTCTTCACCAACGCTTATTATGGAACTTGACAGCTCTCCCGGGGACTTCGGTCCTATTTTTGATATTGATGGTTCAAGATCGCTTGAATTTGCAATCAGGTTTCCACTAAATTTCCGGAACTATCTTAAAAAAATTGAAGATAATCTTTATGTTTTAAAAGGCATACCCAACCCTTTTGTCATTGAAAGCATCACTGTAAAGGAACTGTCAAACCTGCTTGGCGAGATATCTTCAGTTTATGAAAACATTGTAATAGATACCCAGACCGTAATAAACAGGATCATAATTGATGTTTGCATGCTGGCGGAAAGAATAATGCTTATAACAGATTGCTGCCTGGAAAGCGTCAGCAGGGTAGTAAATTTATATGAAATGTTAACGGATAAATATTCTGTGGATAAAAAAAAGATAAATTTTATTGTAAACAAGAAGAGATTGGCAGATTTATTTAAATTATGGGATTTTTCAAGAATCACAGAAATTCCTGTAGATGGCTTTATTTCATTTGACAAAAGTTTCAATAAAAATATTTTCATGGCAGACAGAAGAAAACTTTACTGCAGCAGGCTTTATAAACAGATCGGAAGGTTAATAGAAAATGATTGCAGGAAATGATAAAAGCCCTGTAAAGGCGCTAAATATAAATTTACAGGAAAATTACAGGCCTATTGTTGAAAGGGATATCATAACATCATTAAAAAAAAGGATTAGAGAGGACAGCAGCTTTTTTAATGACGGTCTCAGCGGCAGGCAATATTACAGGGAAAAAATATATCTTATGCTCTCAGGGATAATAAACAGTGATTTTGCTGCTCTAAATTTTCATATTGATGAAAAAATGCTTGAAAAAGCCCTTTCAGAGATTTTTGGCCTTGGGGCGCTGGAAAAGTATCTTTCGGATGAAAAAATAACAGATATTTTTATCCAGGATACGGAAATGCTGGTTATTAAAGACGGGAATAAGGAATTTCTTGGAAAAGTATTTGAAACCATTGAAGATGTTTATCTTTTAATCGACAGGATAAAACTTGCGTCCGGAAAGACTGTTGACCAGAGAGTGCCTTTTTTAAATACCGAGCTGTATGACGGCAGCCGTTGTTCCGTAGTAATACCACCAGTTTCTGACAGGGTATATATAACTGTGCGCGTATTTAACTGCCTGGACTTTAAACTTGAAAACCTTATGAAATTAAAAATGTTTGACTCTTTTGTTTTTGGGCTTTTAAAAGAATTCGTTTTATCCAAAAAAAATATACTGATAGCCGGTTGTACAGGTTCAGGCAAGACTACTCTTTTAAATACCCTGGTCAAGCTTGTGCCCAAAAATGAGATCATCAATCTTATACAGGACCTGCCTGAGATTAAATGCAGCAATCATCCTTATGCAAGAATGCTTACGACGAGGCCAAAATCAAGAGAAACTGATAATGAGATTAACCAGGACAGGCTGGTATTTGAGACTCTGAGGATGAAAGCTGACAGGATAATACTCGGTGAGGTAAGGGACCATATGGCTGCTTACCAGCTTCTTCAGGCCTTAAACACCGGCCATAACGGCAGTTTCAGCACAATACATGCAGATTCCTGTTATGACGCGCTTATGCGGCTTGAAATGCTTGCAATGGAGTACAGGACTAATTTGAGCAGCAGGGCGGTTAAAAAAATTGTCGCCAGGGCTATAGATGCGGTTCTTTTTTTGGAATTTGAATCCGATAAAGAAAGCGGATCAAAATATAGAAAAATAAAGGAGATAGTTGAGGTAGAAGATGAGCTGGATAAAAGAGGTGATTACAGATTAATCTATCATTGACAATTTCATTACTTTTTATCATCGGCTTTTTATATATTCTTGGTTCTGTTTTCTTTTATATAAATGCAAGAAGGATAAGCTTTTTAAAGCGCCTTAAAAGGTCGTACAGAGTTGATTACAACATAATGCCTGATGCTGCGGACAGAAAAACAAAAAACAGGCCCTTAAAACAGCATTCTCCTGCTGCCAGATTCTTAAGATGGCTTAAAAAAAATGATATTGAAACAGATCCCGGAATGCTTTTAATAAATGGATTGCTTTTTATCTCAGTTATTTTTGTAGCATGCCTTTTTATCAGAGGGGGCATTTTTATATTTTTTTCAGTTTCTGCAATATCTGCGCTTATTTTTTATATAGTAATTGATTTCAGGGGCAGGAAGATAAATTCAAAAAAAGAGGCGCAGATGGAGGCTTTTCTAATTGACCTTAACGGATATCTTTATGCAAACCCGAATATACTTTTATGCATACAAAAAGCTGTTGAGCATACAGATGAGCCTTTAAAAAAAGATTTTATGGCAGTTATTGAAGATACAAGAAAAGGAATGCGAATAAACGAGGCGCTGGAACGCCTTATTGCAAAAAGCAAAAGCAAAACAATTCAGATAATAATTACCGGCCTGATTGCAGCAAATGCAAAAGGCGTAAACCTTGTAGATTTTCTAAAAGACCAGATTGACTATTTAAGGGAGAAAAAAAGTATTGAAAATTATATTAGGATTTTAAGTTCAGGGCCAAGATATACATCATATATTATAGCCGTAATCCCATTTTTATCGATTATTGCAGCCACTTTTTTAAATAAAGATTTTGCGCCGGCATTGATTCATGGAGTGGGGCCTTGGATATTATTATACTCCTGCATAAGTTATCTTGCTGGTTTTATGCTGATAAACAGAATAATAAATTTTTCTGATAAAGCCGGGGGGCCAATAGATTGAAATGAGAACCAAACCTGCAAGCCCTTATTTAAGTGATTTTGAAATACTTTTAAATGATTGCGGGCACATAAACCTGATTGGTTTTAAAATTAAGACTATCGAAGCTTTTATTATGCTCAGGATAAGCCTT
>JAFGMJ010000202.1 GCA_016927635.1 Actinomycetota bacterium | reverse complement strand
TCGCTTAAAATCCTGAACCTGTAACCCTTCCTGTCGATAAGATAAAACTCTTTTTTATTACTGCCAGGCTTATTTATTGCAGTCTTGCCGGGGGTCTTATCCATATATTCTATTTTATATCGTGCTCTCATTACAGGGAAATAACCGTAGCTATAGACATTAAAATCAATCTTTTCATAACTATTTGAAGCTGGCTTTTGACCCATTTTATTTTCCGTTTCAAAATAATCATGATTTATTATCTTACCTGCCTCATCAAGACAGAGCTCAGAAGAAAGAGTTATATTTTTTATTCTTAATGCCGGATTATTTTTTAAAAAAGAAATATAAAATTTTACTGCATTTATATTGAAAATGTTAAGTGAGTGATCCAGGTATATATTGAGATTATTATTCTTTTTAAAAATTCCGTTATTGCTTTTTACATTCCTGCTGCAGAAACCTGAGATATATTTAAAAATGCCGCAGTTTGAAATGGAAAAATTGTTTATGCCGTTTTCAAAAATATTATTGAAGCCGTATTCAAAAAGCTTGAACCTGTCGTCATATATTATGCCTGGAGTCTTTATTACAGTATTTATATTTTTTTCAGCAAGAAGGTCATTTAGCAGCATTATTTTTTTAATCTCTCTGTCATTTTCAGTAAAAATTTCATTGAAATTGTTTACTATAACGTTTTTAACCATTTTTAAAGCATTGCTTTTTATTAAAGTGAGCGCTTCTTCAATACCATACACTTCAAGTGAAATGCATGGGCTGTTTACTTCTTTTATTGTAGCATTTTCATTTTTAAAATATTCTTCAATTCTGCACTTACTTATCTTTTTAAACGGGATGGAATATTCCTCAGGGGTAATTTCAGAAGTACTTTTTTCTTTTTTACGTATTAATCCGTTTTTATAAAAATTTTTTGCCTGCCTGTCAAGGTTTTTATCAAAAAATTTAAAGACCCTGTCTCCTATGGCGCAGAAAAATTCTTTATCAGACTCTATTTTGAAAACCTTCTTTAAAGCTTTATCTTTATTTTGGCCTTTGCGCTTTCCGGGGGCGCTTTTTTTACCGGTACTTGCTTCCTGTTGTTGGATTAACCGGCAATCTATTACTTTTAATTGCGAATTGCCCTTATTTGTCCACACTTCCAGTATGTCGCCTTTTGTGATTTCAAGGCCGCTTTTTAAAATAATATATTTCCTGCCAGTTTTTTGTACCCTGCCCAAAAAATTTCCAACACTGCCTGATTTTTTCATTGAAATTATATCCTCAGGAAATTCTTCCTTAAGGTAGCCTTCTGTCATCTCCCTTGAAAAAATCTGGAAGACTTTAAACATATCATTATCTGAAACACTATAGTTTAAAGGATCTGAATAATACATATCCAAATATTTCCTGTATATTGAGGTTATGATGCCGACATATTCAGCAGATTTTGCCCTGCCTTCTATTTTTATTGCATCCACTTTTGTTTCTGCTATTTGCGGTATCATGGAAATTACAGAAAGGTCCTTTTTGCTTAAAATATATGAATCTTCAATTATAAGCCTTCCGTTTTGCTGGCCAAGGTCATACTTCATCCTGCAGGGTTGCGTGCATCTTCCCCTGTTGCCGCTCCTAAGTCCAGTAAATGAGCTGAAATAACAGCTTCCTGAATAACAGTAACACTGGGAACCATGCCCGAATATTTCAATTTCCGGACATCCGTTTACTTTATTGTATGAATTATAAATAGATGATATCTCTTTTAATGTCATCTCTCTTGCAAGGACCACTCTTGCAAAACCTTCGTCATACAGATAATTGCAAGAACTGCTGTTATGTATGTTCATCTGGGTGCTTGCATGAATCCTGGTTTTGCCAAAAATATCTCTGATGGCCTTATAAAGCCCGAAATCCTGTATTATTATCCCATCCTGGCAGAAACTGAGATATTCATTAAGGAAAAAGGAGATTTCCTTAAGCTCTTCATCTTTTAGCAGTATGTTCAGCGCAAGATATACTTTTACATTATATTCATGGGCGGTTTTGACAGCTTTTTTTAAAGCCGGCAGGTCAAAGTTTTCAGCATATGCGCGCGCGCTGAATTTACTATACCCGATATAAACCGCATCTGCGCCTGCATTTATTGCAGCAATAAGCTGGTCCCACCCTCCGGCCGGGCTGACAAGTTCAATTTTTTTTACTGAGCAGTTCATCAAAATCAGGTATTCTGGACTTTAAATCATTTGCAGTTTGACTTAATTTTTTTATTTTGCCGATACCCCGAGATATATTTTTTTCAACTGATTTTTCAGAAGTGCCGCAAACAGTTTTTTTGGAGCTTATGCATTTTTCCAACCGTATTGCATCCTTAAAATCATCGGAAAAGAAAGAAGAGTGCTCTTTTAATTTCTCCAAAGGAATGTCTTCCAGGCTGATTTCATTTTCTATACAATACTTTACTATCCTGCCTATAATATGATGGGCATTGCGGAAACTCTCGCCCTTTCTCACAAGATAGTCGGCAGCATCAGTTGCGCAAGTGAAGCCAGGGGCTTTGTCCTCATTTACGCGCAGGACTTTAAACTCAATATTTTCAAGGACTTTTGTAAATATTTCAATGCTTTGCATGGTTTCTAAAGCGGCATTAAAAAGTATTTTTTTATCTTCCTGCATATCACTGTTATACGTAAGGGGCAGACCCTTAAAAAGGGTTATTGCCTGCATCAGGCTGCCGGATACCAGTGCGCTTTTTCCCCTAATAAGCTCAAGTATATCAGGATTCTTTTTCTGGGGCATTATGCTGCTTCCGGTGCAGAAAGAATCATCAATGTTTATATAAGAAAATTCTCCTGAGTTATAAATAATCATATCTTCGCAAAACCTGCTTAGATTAAGCATTATCATAGTGCAGCAATAAACATAATCTATTATATAATCCCTGCTGCTGACTATATCCATGCTGTTTGCGCCGACCCTTTTAAATTTAAGCAAACGTGCCAAAAGATCAGTGTTTAAGCCGTAACCGCTGCCTGCGCATGCTGCTGCGCCAAGGGGAAGGTAATCGCATGACTCAAAAGTATCAAAAAGTTTATAAATATTGCGTATGAACTTTTCAAAAAAGCAGAGCAGGTAATGAGATACAAGAACAGGCTGAGCCTGCTGCATATGGGTATATGCCGGCAATGCCAGGCCTTGAAACTTTAACGCTTTGTCAAGAAGCGCCTCTTCCAGTTTTAGCATGAGATTTAAAGCCTTTAGCAATGATTCTTTTAAAAATATAAGCTCATCTACCACTATCTGGTCATTCCTGCTACGGCCTGTATGCACTTTTGCGCCAACATCGCCTGCATGTGCTAAAAGTTCGTATTCCACAAGGCTGTGTATATCCTCGTACTTATTAAAATCTATTTTACCGGCTTCTATAGCATTGCGGACTTTTTCAAGGCCCCTAAGCAGTTTTTTAAGTTCAGGGCCTGATATTATGCCAATATCTTTCAGCCCGATTATATAAGCAGCCGTTCCTGTTATATCCTGCATATACAGCTGCCTGTCTATGATTATAGATGATGTAAACTTTGCGGCAAGGCTGTCAGGATCTGCATCTATCCTTCCTTTCCATATCCTTTCTTTTTCCATAAATCTGTCCTTTAAAATTTAAATTTTTATCCTGCCCTTTTTGCCCATTATTTCATACGGATATCCCCAGACTTTGATAAAACTTTCAGAGTGCGCAGGATCAAAAGCGTCTCCTTTGTCATATGTTGCCAGGCTGTAATCATAAAGCGAATAATCAGACTTCCTTCCGCATACTGAAAAATTCTTATGTTCCAGCTTGACTTTTACGGTTCCGGTAACATTTTCCTGGCTTCTTTCAATAAAACTTTTCAGGCATTCCATAAGGGGCGTAAACCATAGCCCGTAATAAACCATTTCTGCCATCTTTTCTTCAATCAGGTATTTATAATGAATAAGCTCCCGGTCAAGTACCATGCTTTCAAGCTGCCTGTGGGCTTCAATTATAACAACTGCTGCGGGGGCTTCATATATCTCCCTTGATTTAATGCCTATGAGGCGGTTTTCAATCATATCAGACCTGCCAATGCCATAAGAACCAGCAATTTTATTAAGATTTTTTATAATATCCTGGAGATTTTGAACTGAACCGTTTAAGGCAACAGGCACTCCGTTTTTAAACTCTAATTCAATATATTCATTATCATCATGTTTTTTTGTTATTTCTGTCCAGCCGTAAATATCTTCAGGCGGTTCGGT
>JAFGMJ010000201.1 GCA_016927635.1 Actinomycetota bacterium | reverse complement strand
TATTACAACGGTCTTATTGAAAAAATAAAAAAATATAATTATAAATTTGATATAAAAATCCTTGATAAAGCATATGCTGTTGCAAAAAAACATCATGAAGGCCAGCTCAGGAAATCCGGTGAGCCGTTTGTTATACACCCCCTGGAAGTTGCAAATATACTGGCTGATATCGAGCTTGACCAGACATCAATAGTGGCTTCACTTCTGCACGATCTTATAGAAGACACTGATTACACCTATGAGAAAGTTGTAAAAGAATTTGGGCCCACTATAGCAAACATAATAAACGGCGTTACAAAACTTGATAAAATAGTATTTTCCAGCAGGGAAGAAAAACAGGTTGAAAATTTAAGGAAAATGATAATAGCTATGTCTGAAGATATAAGGATAATACTTATAAAGCTTGCAGACAGGCTGCATAATATGAGGACGCTATCATATCTTGGAAAAGATAAAAAAACACTTAAAGCTATCGAGACTCTTGAAGTCTATGCGCCTATCGCCCACAGGCTTGGGATACATCAGATCAAGTCTGAACTGGAGGATTTAAGCTTTGAAGCCCTTTACCGTAAACAGTATGTAAAAATAAAAGAAATGGTCCAGGAAAGAATAAAGCAGCGCCAGCAGCAAATAGACGATGCAATAAAAATAGTTGCAGATAAGTTAAATGAAGTCAAAATCCCTGCTGAAATAAGCGGAAGAAGCAAAGGATATTACAGCATATACAATAAAATAACCCAGCAAAACAGAAGCCTTGAAGATATTTATGATTTGATTGCAATCAGGATAATAGTAGAAGATGTCAAAAGCTGTTATGCTGTTCTTGGAATAATACATTCAATATGGAAACCTGTTCCGGGAAGATTTAAGGACTATATTGCAAACCCGAAATTCAATATGTACCAGTCTCTTCACACGACTATTATAAGCCAGAAAGGCGACCCTCTTGAAATACAGATAAGGACTTTTGAAATGCATAAATTTGCCGAGTATGGAATTGCTGCGCACTACAAATACAAGGAGGGAGTATATGCCCAGACGGAATTTGACAAAAGAATAGCCTGGATTAGGCAGCTTCTTGACTGGCAGAAAGAATTAAAAGATCCACAGGATTACCTGGAATCATTAAAACTTGACCTTTTCCAGGAGGAAATATTTGTATTCACTCCTAAGGGCAAGGTAATAAATCTGCCGCGTGGCGCCACCCCGATTGATTTTGCATACCAGATACATACAGATGTCGGCCATAATTGCATAGGGGCTAAAAGGGACGGCGTAATGATACCCATAGAAAGCACCCTTGAGAATGGAAATATTGTTGAAATCATTGTTTCAAAAACTCCAAAAGGGCCCAGCAGGGACTGGCTTGGCATAGTTAAGACCGCATCTGCAAGAAACAAGATAAAACAATGGTACAGCAAAGAGGAGAGGCAGGAATCCTACAATGCCGGCAGGGAAATAATGCTTAAGACTCTGAGAAAAAACAGCCTTTCATTTAAAGATATACCAAATAAGATTTTTGAGGAAGTTGCAAAAGAAATGAATTTTGAAAACAATGACGCGCTTCTCAGAAATATTGGTTCCAGGAAAGTGTCGGTCCACCAGGTATTTACAAAGATTATAAAAAAACTTAACCAGGAAACAGAACCTGAAAAAGAAATAACTATAGAGGACATAACAAAAACACCTGTTGTTTTAAGGCGGCCAGGAAGCGGAATCATAGTAAAAGGCATGGATAATGTACTTATATCAATTGCCAAATGCTGCAACCCTGTGCCTGGCGATAAAATAACAGGATATATTACAAGAGGAAAAGGCATTTCAGTTCACAGGACGGACTGCAACAATATTGAGATGTTGAAAAAAAATGACAGCCAGAGATTCATAGAAGTATCCTGGGATACTTATGCCCCCCAGAGATTTAATGCTGAAATACAGGTTGAAGCAATTGACAGGACCAAACTACTAAGAGACGTAACAAATATAATCAGCGAGTATGACTTAAATATTATAAATGCCAGCACTTCGCGATCAACTAAAAGCGGTATAGTAAAGTTCAGGTTCGTAGTCGAAATAAGCAACAAATACATATTAAAAGACATAATTAACAATATAAAACAGGTTGAATCCGTATATGATGCATACAGGGTTCTTCCAAGAAAGAAGTAATGAAAGTAAAAAAACTTATTCTGGGCTATTACAATGTTAACTGCTACATTGTATCTGCGGAAAATGCATGCTTTATTGTAGATCCCGGCGCTGATTTTAAAAGCATAGACAGTTACATTATCGGGGAAAAATTAAAACCTGAATTCATATTAAATACGCACGGCCATTATGATCATATCGGGGCAGTTCCACAGGTAATGCAAAAATATGATATACCTTTTTACATTGATGCCGAGGACGAGTTTATAATAACTGACCCGGATAAAAATTTTTCTTCAATTTTTGCAGGAAATCCATTATCATTAACAACTTATAAGCTCCTTGATAATAAAGATATATCTTATTTCAGGGAAGAAAAAGATATCAGGATTTATAAAATGCCAGGCCATACCCCCGGAAGCATAATAATAGAATCAGGTCCATATCTTTTTACAGGGGATTTGCTTTTCAGGGGCGGCGCAGGAAGAACAGATTTGATAGGCGGTGACTCAAAATCCCTTAAAAGTTCACTTAAAAAGCTTAAGCAACTTGACAGCAGCCTGACTATTATGCCTGGGCACGGGGCCAACAGTTCTCTTGAATATGAGATATCCAATAATTATTATTTAAGCAGCGATTTCCTGGAAGGTGAAGATACTTGGCTATAAATTCCCCTAGGGGCACTTCAGATATATTTGGAGATGAGATTTTTTACAGGGATTGTATAGTAGACAGCGCAAAAAAACTTTTTGAGTTGTTTAATTACACCCGTATAATAACCCCTGCATTTGAGCATACCGAGATTTTCAACAGGGGCATTGGCAAAAGCACTGATATTGTAAAAAAAGAGATGTACACATTCCCCGACAGGAAAGGAAGGTCTCTTACTCTTCGCCCTGAAGGTACGGCTCCTGTTGTAAGGGCAATTATTGAGCATAAGCTTTACTCATCGAAAATCCCGATAAAGCTATTTTATATAGAAAATATGTTTCGTTATGAAAGGCCTCAGAAAGGAAGGATGAGAGAGTTCTGGCAGCTGGGTGTGGAAGCCGCCGGGGTTGACAATCCATTGATTGATGCAGAAGTAATATGGCTTCTTGCCCTTATATTTGAAGAGCTCGGATTTAAAAATCTTAAACTCCTTATAAACAGCGTCGGATGTGAAAACTGCAGGCCACAATATATTGGGGTGTTTAAAGACTACCTTAAACCATATCTTGAATCCCTGTGCCCTGACTGCAGGGAAAGATATAATACTAATCCGTTAAGAATATTTGACTGCAAGATACCTTCCTGCATAAAAATAATTAATAACTCGCCAAAAATATATTCCCACATTTGCGGCAGATGCAGCAGTCATTTTAAAAAAGTAATTGAGCTTTTAAAAATATTAAATATACCTTTTGTGATAAAAGAAGAGCTTGTAAGAGGTTTTGATTATTATACGAGAACAATATTTGAAATCATATCTGAGGACCTTGACAGCGTACAGAATGCTCTCGGCGGGGGAGGAAGGTATGACAAATTAATTGAGCAGTTTGGTGGTCCGAGCATACCGTCAATAGGTTTTGCGGTTGGCATTGACCGCACAATTGTACTTATGAAGCAGCTGGGTATTTCATGGCAAATAAAAAAAGAGCCTCATAACGTGTTTATAATACTTCTTGAAGAAAGATTTGAAAATTACGGCCTAGAATTCTTAAATTACCTTAGAAGAAGCAGTATAAAATGCGACATATCTTTTGAAATAAAAAAAATTTCAACCCAGATAAAATGGGCTGAGAAAAACGGGTTCAGCCATGCAGCAATTATTGGTGAAGATGAGTTAAAATCGGACAATATCACTGTAAAAAACCTGGCTGATTTTAAGCAAAGCCAGTTTAACTGGAAAAAAGAGCCTCAAAAAATATATGAGATTTTAAAGTAACAGACACTACGCACAGGAGCAAATATGACAATTAAGCACAGTAATATAAAAAAAGATGATTTTAACAGTTTTGTGACCACCCTCAGGACAAATATGTGTGGAGAGCTCAGTATGAAAATGATAGATAAAAAAGTGAAACTGTGCGGCTGGGTCAATAAAAGAAGGGATCACGGAAAACTGATTTTTGCTGATTTAAGGGATTTCAGCGGTATTATACAAATTGTTTTTGATGCTAATTACAGTGATGCTGCATACAATGCTGCAAAGGATATACGTTCAGAATATATAATTTCGATTGAGGGAACTTTAAAGGCAAGGACAGAGGAAACCGTAAACAGCGAACTTGCAACAGGCGATATTGAAGTGGCAGCAGAAAGCATTAATATACTTAGCAGGTCAAAAACACCTCCATATATGCTTGATGAAAGAGACAGGGTAGACGAGATGTCAAGGCTAAAGTACAGGTATGTGGATCTTAGAACGGAAGATATGCAAAAAAATTTACGACTGCGCCACAAGGTGACATTTACTACAAGGCAGTATCTTAACAGCAATGGTTTTATAGAGGTTGAAACGCCTATTCTTGCTAAAAGCACACCTGAAGGAGCAAGGGATTTTCTTGTGCCGTCAAGGTTAAACCCGGGCACATTTTATGCGCTCCCGCAATCGCCCCAGTTATATAAACAAATACTGATGTTTTCCGGTTTTGACCGGATCTACCAGATAGCAAGATGCTTCAGGGATGAGGATTTGAGGGCAGACAGACAGCCTGAGTTTACTCAGATTGACCTGGAAATGTCTTTTGTCGGTGTTGATGATGTAATAAGGCTGATTGAGGGTCTTATTTCCAGGATATTTACAGATACAATAGGCACTGAGCTTTCATTGCCGTTTAAAAGGCTTCCATGGAAACAAAGCATGGAAAAATACGGAACAGATAAGCCTGATTTGCGATTCGGCATGGAAATAACCGACCTTACGGATATATTTAAAAACAGCCAGTTCAATATTTTTATAAATGTGCTTGTAAGAAAAGGCGTTATAAAAGGGCTCAAGGTCGATGACGGCAGCATGTTTACAAGAAAGGACCTGGATGATTTTGTTGACACTGCAAAGAAATACGGGGCAGGCGGCCTGATATGGATGAAGGTTGAAAATAATAATGTGTTAAACTCTCCGGT
>JAFGMJ010000200.1 GCA_016927635.1 Actinomycetota bacterium | reverse complement strand
TTATTAATTTTTAATACAGGAGAATGAAATGAACGGAAAAATGAAAGCACAGGTTTTTTATGAAGCTGAAAAGATGCAGCTTGAGGAAATCCCCATTCCGGAAGTCACACCAATAGACGTGCTTGTTAAAGTTAAGAAAGTCGGGATTTGCGGTTCAGACATATCGTATTATTACGGTTTTTCACCTGTTGGAACGCCCACTGGAAAAGGACCTATTGTTCTTGGACATGAATTTACAGGAGAAGTTGTAAAAGTAGGCGATGTTCCTGCAGCTATGGGGCTTTATGCCCCCGGTGACAGGGTCGTGGTAAATCCGGTTCAAAACTGCAATGCTTGCTTTGCCTGCGCCGAGGGAAAAACTCACCTTTGTGAGAATTTAAATGTCCCTGGCGTAACAACAAACGGAGGTTTTGCAGAGTATTGCTTATCCAGGTATACTGGCCTATTTAAACTTCCTGAAGGGGTAAGCTATTCAGCAGGAGCCTTTACCGAACCTTTTGCATGTGTTGTAAATGCAGTCAGAAAAATGGAAATGAATCCCGGGGATTTTGTGACAATATTCGGACCGGGCGCCATGGGAATGATGATGATACAGATGTGCAAGGCTATTGGTGCCGGGAAAGTCGCACTTGTAGGGGCATCAAATGACTGGAGGCTTGAACAGGGTAAAAAAGCTGGCGCCGATTATCTTTTCAACGCTTCATTGAAAAGTTCAAAATATTATACTCCAGATCTTAAAAAAAGCATTTCCGAGTTGACTGGCGGAAGGCTTTCCGACAGGGCTCTTGTGCCTACAAGTTCCAATTCAGCATTTGAACAGGCTGTTGAAATTTTAGGAAATTGCGGTATAGCCATACACTTCGGTCTTCCAAATGAAGATGATATTTTTAAAATACCCGCACTAAGTTTTCATACTATGGATAAAGAAATACGTTCAGCATGGCTGGCCCCTTTTGCATGGCCGACTGCAATACGTTCACTTGAAGCTGGACTTGTAAAAGTGGAAGAGCTTGTAACGGGTGAGTATCCTCTTGAAAAAACAGAAGAAGCAATAAGGACCTTAAAGACCAATCCGGGAAAACATCTGAAAATACAGATAGCAGTGTCTTAAAATACGGCAGTGTTTTACTTTATAAGTCCTTTATAATTTTTAAGAACTTATACAGAAAAAAATGAAAGATTTATTAATTTATATTTGAGAGGTTAAAATGAAAATTCCTGTAACAGATACCAGCTATCAGAAAAAAAGGCTCAGCAAAGATGAGCTTATTAAACACATGAACTCTTTTACCCTGGATTTAAAGATATCTGTAGGCATATGGTATTTTACTCCGGGCGGAGGGAGATTTCATGAAAACTATACTGAGCCTAAAAGCATTCCTGAAAGAATAGAAATGGCTGCTGAAATGGCAAAATATGGAGTAAGGGCCATTGAAGCGCATTATCCCAATGAGGTAAACGAAGAGAATTATTATCTTTATGAGCAGCTTGAAAAAGAGACCGGCATTGTCCTGCAAAGCTGCTATCCTGCAATATTTTATCCAAAAGAATTTGAATTCGGCTCGCTATCAAACCCTGTAAAGAAATACAGGGAAAAAGCAGTTAAGATTCTTGTGGACTGCCTTAAATTTGCATCTGATAAAAAGCTCCATCATGCGGGCATATGGCCGGGCATAGACGGATATACTTATTCCCTCGGCACATTATATTATGATATGTGGGATAATTTTGAGGCTGCTGTAGCAGAAGCAATGGATGAAGTTCCCGGAGTTATTGTGGCAATTGAACCGAAGCCATATGAGCCTGCGCCCAATAATATTTACAGGACAACAGCCGACGGACTTATTGCCTGCAAAGATATAGAAGCAAGGCTTAAGAATAAAACAAACAGAGAAATACTTGCAAAGGGTATTCCGCTTATGGGTATGCAGCCTGAGATAGGACATA
This sequence comes from Actinomycetota bacterium, assembly GCA_016927635.1. Taxonomy (GTDB): domain Bacteria; phylum Actinomycetota; class Humimicrobiia; order Humimicrobiales; family Humimicrobiaceae; genus VGAZ01. The sequence continues at coordinate 1,593 of JAFGMJ010000200.1, read as the reverse complement.
TAAGAATGGGTTTTGAGGATGCTCCTTATGCAATCGCAAGATGCACAAGGGAAGGCCGGCTTTTTAATACTCACTGGAACAGCCAGCCTTTAGGTAATTATGACCAGGATTTAAATGTGGGTGTTGTTGAATGGCAGCAGGCGGAAGCAATGTTATACATACTTAAAATGACGGGCTATAAAGAATATTATGGTATTGACATTAACCCGGAAAGGATGCCTAGCGTTAAAGCCATAGAGATAAATTCTCTTGCACTTAATATAATGAATGAAAGAATAGAATCTCTTCCTCACGAACAGATAATTGAGGCATATTATGATCCTGAAAACCACAGGGGAGGCCTGGAGACAATATTTTTAAAAACACTGCAAAAATAAATAAAAAAAATGTCCACTAAAATAAAAGTCGGTGTTATAGGGCTTGGATTCGGAGCAGATTTTTTACCTATATACAAGAATCATCCACATGCAGAGCTTTATGCCATCTGCCAGCGCAGGGGCGACAAGCTTAAGGAAGCTGCAAAGAAGTATGATGTTGATAGATATTATACTGATTACAGAAATATGCTTAAGTTAAAAGAAATAGATGCGGTACATGTGGTGACACCTGTAGACACCCATACAGAAATTGTGCTTGACTGCCTTAGGGCTGGAAAACATACGGCATGTACAGTACCTATGGGGCTCAGCACTGAAGAATGCAAAGAAATAGTCAAACTCAGAAGAAAAGTCGGCAGAATTTATATGATGATGGAAACATCGGCCTATACAAGAGAGTTTCTGTTTGTAAAAGATTTAAAAGATAAGGGAAGGCTTGGGAAAATACAGTTTTTAAGAGGCTCACATATGCAGGATATGGAAGAGTGGGGGCCTCCCTGGCCGGGATGGCCACCTTTAAATTATGCAACGCACGCAGTCAGCCCGCTTGCAATACTTGCTGATGCGCCTGTTGAATGGGTATTTGGCATGGGTTCTGGCAGGATAAGGAAAAATTATATTAAAAATTACAATTGCCCTTATGCCGTTGAATCCATGCTTTTAAAATTCAAGGGAACAGACATAGCCGGTGAAGTAACCCGTTCGTTGTATGACACTGTAAGGCAGTATATTGAGAGTTTTGACGTATACGGAAAAAAGCTTTCTTTTGAATGGAACCGGCTTGAAAATGAAGAACCCTTGCTTTATCTTGGAAAAGAAGATGCAGAAAAGATAAAAATACCTGATACGGGGCATCTTTTGCCCAGGGAAATTTCAGGTTTTACAATATCTGATGAAGTTATGGATGAAGATGAGAAGCAGCACCTGTCATTTATACAGGGTTCAGGCCATGGAGGCTCCCATCCGCATCTGGTGCATGAATTTATAACGGCTATAATACAAAACAGGGATTCAGCAATAGATGCGGAAAAAGCTGCAAACTGGACCTGCGCAGGTCTTTCAGGACACATTTCCGCTATGAAAGGCGGAGAAAAAATCTATATTCCGGACTTCTGGAATATTTAAAATAAATATATTCAAAGCACCGTAATATAAGCAGGTCAGAAATCACAAAAGGTAAAATACCGGACATTTATGCTGTATGCCACGTGAGAGC
>JAFGMJ010000021.1 GCA_016927635.1 Actinomycetota bacterium | reverse complement strand
GGTGAGTGGTTGTCGCAGGATGTATGGCAAGCGTTTTTGCATCCCCTATATTTGCAAGATGCGAAACCAGCCTCAGGGAGTCTATGAATTTTTTTCCTGACTTAACTCCTCCCTTTATTCCAAACCCAATTATTGCCCCTGCGCCTTTTTTAAGATATTTATCTGCTTTCTTTTTTTCAGGACTTTTATCAAGCCCGGGGTAATTGACCCACGATACAAGATCATTTACATTAAGATAATTTGCTATTTTAAGGGCATTTTCACTGTGTTTTATCATTCGCAGCGGCAACGTCTCAAGCCCCTGCAAAAATAAAAAGGAGTTGAATGGTGAAATAGCAGGGCCAAGGTCACGCAGCAGAACCAGTCTTGCCTTGACAATAAATGCAATATTTCCCTCAGATTTTAATGCTTCAACAAAATTCAATCCATGATAGGAAGGTTCAGGGCCAGCAATTAATGGAAATCTGCCGTTTTCCCAGTCAAATTTTCCTGAATCTACAATTATACCTCCGAGGGAGGTTCCATGGCCTCCAATGAATTTTGTAGCCGAATATACTATTATATCCACTCCATAATCCGCCGGTTTTAAAAGATATGGAGAAACAGTATTATCAAGTATAAATGGTATTTTATTTTTATGAGCTATTTGGGAAAGATTTTCAAGATCTGCAATATCAAGCTTCGGGTTGCCTATTGATTCAGCATAAATGGCCTTTGTTTTTTCATTTATTGCATTTTCAAATGCGCCCGCATCCGATGATTTTACAAAATTTACCTTTATCCCCATTCTTTTTAAAGTATAATGAAAAAGGTTGTATGTGCCGCCATAAAGATTATCTGCAGATACTATTTCATCTCCTGCCTGCGCTATATTTAAAATTGATAGAGCTATTGCGGACTGACCGCTTGCAAGAGCCAGTGCACCCACACATCCGTCAAGAGCAGCCATTCTTTTTTCTAAAACATCTGTTGTCGGGTTCATGAGCCTGGTATAGATGTTGCCTTGTTCCTTTAATGAGAATAAGTCTGCCGCATGGTCTGAATTTTTAAACTGGTAAGAGGTTGTCTGGTAAATTGGAACAGCCCTTGCTCCTGTAGCCGGGTCTGAAGTCTGTCCGCCATGAACTGCAAGCGTTTCAGTTTTCAATTTTTCATCAAAGTCAGTCATAAAAACTCCTTTTTGAGGTTAATCATTGAACTATTTTGCCTGATTTTTTTTATCAATGGTTCTGTTAAGGCTGCCTGTCCTGTAACCCTCAAGGTCCAGGGTTACATAAAGATACCCGCATTTTTTAAACTCAGAAATAATATTTTCAAGCAGCCTTTTGTCAGTAAGCAACCTGAAGTCTTTCTGTGATGTCTCTATTCTTGCCGTATTTTCATGATGCCTTACCCTTACATGTGTAAGGCCTGCATCACAAAGAAGATTTTCAAGATGTTCGATTTTATTAAGCAGGTCCGGGGTTATCTGGGTGCCGTACGGAACCCTGGTTGCAAGGCAAGCTGTTGATGGGATGAAATCGGAAAATACAGGCTCATCCCCATATACAAGGTCAAAAATACCTAATCTTTTGGAAAGCATGTAAATATCTTTTTTTGAAAAGCCTGCATCTTTTAAGGGACTTTTGACACCAAGCTCAGCTGCAGCTTTTGAACCAGGCCTGTAGTCATTGATATCATCTATGTTCTGCCCGTCAAGTATATATTCAAAACCAGCTTTAAGGGCAGCCTCTTTTATCTTTTTAAAACCGCTGTTTTTACAGTAATAGCATCTCATCGTATCATTTTTTACAAAATCAGGATTTTCAAGTTCAGATACTTTAATCATTACATGAGGTACACCTATTTTTTTTGCAATGGAAACGACCCTTGATTTCTCCCTGAATGCAAATATTGGCGAATCAAGAGTAAAAGCTATTACTTCCGCGCCAAGCACATCTGCTGCTATTTTCAAAAGAAATGCGCTGTCAGCACCTCCGGAAAAGGCAACGGCAGCATTGCCATATGATAGCAGCATATCCTTAAGAATGGATAGTTTTTTATCCGGATTTATTTTCATGATATTATCCTTTATAAATATTTTATCTTTTTAATCTTTAAAGACTTTTTCTATTATCGCTCCTCCAAGAACCTTACTGTCTTTGTAAAAGACTACAGACTGCCCGGGGGTTATTGCCTCCCTGCCGTTACTGAATATGACCTCGGCCTTTTTATCAAGAATATTTATACTGCAATCGATATCTTTACTGTTATACCGTATTTTAGCTTTTGCCAGTTTTGGCAAGGTCTTTACAAGAATATTAATGCCTGATGCAATAAGCCTTTTTTTATTAAGCGATTCTCTTTGCCCCACCGTTACAGTATTTTTGGCGGCATCAATATCTAAAACATAAAGAGGCGCCTGGGAGCTTATTTTTATGCCTTTTCTCTGCCCTATGGTAAAATTTGCAATGCCTTCATGCCTGCCGATTACTTTGCCGTTTATATCTATAATATCGCCCGGCTCAAAAACCTGCCCGCTTTGTTTTGCAGGCTTGATTTTTTCATCATAAGGCATTTTATCTTCAGCAATAATATTCTCAGTATAAGTACCTGTCCTATTTTTTAAAAAGGCCTTATAGTCATTATTTTCAATAAAACATATTTCCTGGCTTTCTTTGCCGGCTGCTGCAGGCAAACCAATTTTTTTTGCAATATTTTTTACCTGTTCTTTTGTATAATCTGCCAGAGGAAACAATATCCTGGACAGGTTTTTCCTTTTTATTGTATATAAAAAATAGCTCTGGTCCTTTTTTAAATCATGAGCCCTGCAAAGGAAGAAATTATCACCTACCTGCTTTATTGACGCATAATGCCCGGTGGCAAAATAATCAAATCCTTCCTTCATGGCAATATCAAAAAGATAACCGAATTTTAAATACCTGTTGCATTCTATACAGGGGTTGGGAGTCCTGCCGGCCAGATAAGACTTTATAAATGGCTCAATGACATGTTTTTGCATAATAGTTGAAAAATCATACAGCCTGTGCTCAATTTTAAGCTCACTACATACTTTTACTGATGCTTCAATATGCATCTTTACAAAATCGTCAAAATACATTGTGGCTCCGGTAACTTCATATCCTGCTTTTAAAAGAAGATATGTTGCAACAGAGGAATCCACGCCTCCGCTCATTGCGACCATGACTTTTCTGCTGCCTGAATTTTTATCCCTGTCTACAGTTTCTTTTAAATATTGGTTTTTCATATCCTTTTTAAATATCGTCACTTAAAAAATATGCTTATTTAAATCCTTATTAATCCAAGCTACAACTTTTCATATGATATAGCTTTGAATTTGCGCCTTGTCTTTTTTTGACTGTTTTTCTGCAAGAGAGTCCAGGGTCTTCAAAGCAAGAACATTTATTATTTTTTCATTTATTTCCGACCAAATCTCTTCTGCGGCACATAAACCGCTCCTGCTGCATAAACCAAAACCTTTTTTATCATAAATGCTTATGCAATCAACAAGAGCAATAGGGCCTTCTACAGCTTCTATGATATCCTTTAAAGTTATTTCATTTGCTTTTCTTGCAAGGCTGTATCCTCCACGGTAACCCCTGCTTGAGATAACAAGGTTTGCCGACTTCAGTGCCGGAACTATCTGTTCAAGATAACCTGCAGAGATATTCTGGCTGGCTGAAATATCTTTTAGAAGAACAGGCTGGCTGCCATCGCTTAGCGCCAGTTCTAGCATAAACCTTGTTGCATACCTTGTTCTTGTTGAT
>JAFGMJ010000199.1 GCA_016927635.1 Actinomycetota bacterium | reverse complement strand
GCTCCTCTTTCGAGGAGTTATCCCAATCTTCAAGGCAGATTACCCACGTGTTACGCACCCGTTCGCCACTAGCTTTAAAAAAGTGTTGCCACTTTTCTATCGCCCGTTCGACTTGCATGTATTATGCACACCGTCAGCGTTAGTCCTGAGCCAGGATCAAACTCTCCATAAAAGTTTGGAACTTATTGAAATAAATCAATAAGTGTTGATCTGGTATAAAAAAGAGTACACTAAGTACTTATTCAGAACCCACACTATTTAGTTCTCAAAGAACAATATCCATAATCATTTAAAATAAAATGACCGGAACGTCTGTTTGCTTTTTAGTGCTCGCAGCACAATATCATTTACAGTTTCTTTTGTCAACAAGAAAATTGAAAAAAGAAGAAAAAACTTTGTTAAACTTTGTGCCCCGAACACAGTTTTAAAAAAAGCCCGCTCAATACTTTGAGCGTAAAGAATTATATCATTTAAAAAAACTAAGTCAAGCTAAAAAAGGAAAATATTTTTATTTTGATCAGTCGAGTTCAAAATCACCTAGATCGTCAGATACAAGCCTGTTTCCCTTTTCTTTTTTTCTTTTTGAACCCTTCTTTTTTTCTATTTCACTGTTTAAAAATTCCCCGTCTATGTTTATATCAGAAATATTATCCCCGGATTTTGCATCTTCCTTTTTCAATTTAAGTTCATTTTGGGAAGGTTTTTTTAATCCCAGTTTTTCTTTTATTTCAGATTCTATCTTTGCCGCAATATCAGTATTTTGCAGCAGAAACATCTTTGCATTTTCCCTGCCCTGCCCTATTCTTTCATCTTTATAAGAATACCATGAGCCACTTTTAACTATAATTCCTGCATCAGAACCCATATCTATAAGACTGCCCTCTTTTGATATACCTTTGCCATACATAATATCGAATTCTGCGCTCTTAAATGGCGGCGCAACTTTATTCTTTACAACCCTTACCCTTGTCCTTGAGCCTATTACCTCAGCGCCTTCTTTAAGATTATCAATCCTTCTTATATCCAGCCTGACAGAGGCATAGTATTTAAGAGCCCTTCCCCCCGGAGTTATTTCAGGATTCCCAAACATTATGCCTATTTTTTCCCTTAGCTGATTGATAAAAATCACAGCAGTTTTTGTCTTATTTACAACACCTGTGATTTTGCGCAGAGCCTTTGACATCAGTCTTGCCTGAAGGCCCACATGGGTATCTTCCATTTCTCCTTCAAGTTCTGCCTTGGGTACCAGTGCGGCAACTGAATCGATTACTATTGCATCCAGGGCTCCGCTTTTTAAAAGAATCTCGCAAATATCCATAGCTTGTTCACCATTGTCAGGTTGAGACAAAAGTAATTCCTCAGTGTTTACTCCAAGCGCCCTTGCATATATAGGATCAAGTGCATGCTCAGCATCAATAAACGCGACAGTGCCCCCCTCTTTTTGCGCATTTGCAATAATATGCAGCGCAAGAGTTGTTTTACCGCTTGCCTCAGGCCCAAAAATCTCAGTTACCCTTCCCCTGGGTATGCCTCCTATGCCCAGGGCGTAATCAAGTTCAATTGAACCTGTGGGTATATGCCCGATATTTAAAGATATATCGTTCTGTCCCAACTTCATAATTGAACCCTTACCGTAATGGCGCTCTATCTGCGAAAGAGTACTTTCTATAACTCTTTCTTTCTCACTGCTTTCCATAACCGCCTCCATCTATGTCAGGAGAATATTTTTTATAAATAATATTGTGCATTTGCACAATTATATCAATTAAATAATTTTTTGACAAATTAATTACATGCAAATAACCTGTAAAAATACTTACAACTTTTAATCAAAGCTTTAGAATTATTTAATTAATACAAAATCATTTTAATTCAAATTCTTCTATAACACTATACTCTGCACCCTGAGGTTTCAATATGCTTTCAAAAATAGCAATGCTAGAACATAAGACCGGGCTATCATTTTTAAAAACAATACCCCTTGCTTCCTTTTCAATGCTGGAGGGATTTTTAAGCCTTGCCAGAGTTATATGGGCAACAAACTTTCTCTTTTCTTTTCTTATTTTTATCCTGCTGAGATTGTATTCAAGGACTTTGAATATATCATTTATGCGGCCACCACCCTCTTTTAAAGGCAAAAATATCACCCTTGCTTCCTTTAAAGAAGGAAAGGCTTCGATAGTTTTTTCAAAAGAATAATAAAATTTATTAAACCCTGCTGCCGTCAGTTTTACAGCTTCTTTTATTTTATTTATTTTTAAAAGGCTTGTATTGCCTAAAAATTTAAGTGTCAAATGGATATTTTGAGGTAAAATATATTTTATGGTTTTATCCCCGTTATTTAAATTCAAGATATTGCTGTAAAGATATTCTCTTACCAGGTTGGGCATTGGTAATGCAATAAATAGCCGCTTATATCCATTTTGTATATTTTTATCTGCTATATTTTCCGGATGCAACATATAATTATTAAAAAATAGTCTTGGCAGATTAAAAAAAACTCAGGTATTTTATCATGTCTAAACCGACTTGCAATCGTCTATTTTAATATTTGAAGTCTTAGCCTGTTTAAAATAAACTGTGCAGTCCTGAATTTGACATCAGCCCTGATGCCTATGAATTTTTTTTCATAAACTTCTTTAAAATCATCCGGCCCCACTATAGCAGCAAAAACCAGGCCAACTTTTTTGCCTTTCTCAGGGGATGTCGGGCCAGCAATGCCTGTAGTGCTTAAAGCATAATCAGACTTAAAAATACGCTTTGCATTTTCAGCCATTGCAATGCAAACTTCAGGGCTCACCGAGCCATTCTTATCAATCACTTCCAGGTCTACACCTAAAACTTTATTTTTTATATTATTGTTATAAGATATTACTGAACCAAGAAAATACTCGGAACTGCCGGGAGTATCTGTAATAAGACTTGATATCAACCCTCCGGTAATTGATTCAGCAGTGCTTATTGTGACGACTTTTCCGGTTTTAGCATACACTTTTTTAATTCCTGCCCTGAGAGCATCGCCAATTGAGCCATCGCCTTTCCAGTATATATGTTCACCTATAACAGATCTTATTTTATTTTCAATTATTTTAAGATTTTTTTTACATCTCTCAAGATTATCAGACCTGGCAATCAGCATTATTTTTATAAGGCCTGGATTTGCTGTAACGCCTATATCAACCCTTAAGCTTTGAGCCAGAGGCTTTATATTCCTGATTGAATACTCCATCTGGCTTTCGCTTATATCAGTGGAAAGTAGAACTGATTTTTTTATTACCTGGCCTGAGAGATTAATAGAATTTTTATAAATTGTCTTTTGAATTTTTAACTTATTTTCCCTGTTAAGGCCACTCATTATATCTGTAATTTGTGGGCAAACGTCAAAATCAAACATATCTTTCATTTCCCGGGGAACGCCAGGGATAGAAAAAATATAGTTTGAGCCTTTTTTAGCCATAAAACCTGAGGCGCTTCCAACCCGGGGAACAAATGCTTCTGAACCATAAGGTATATAAGACTGCCTCAGCAGATTTTCAGTTATCTTTTCATTTCTTACATATTTGAGGAATTTAAGACTTGTACTGTCAAGGCTGTTGTCCTTTACAAGAGAAGTATTTAAAAATCTTGCAACAGCGCTGCGCGTCATATCATCATCAGTGGGGCCAAGCCCTCCACTGATTATTATTATTTCACTTAAACCTGAGCATATCTGCAGTGATCTGACTATATCATCTTCATTATCCCTTACTGTCAGCATATAATTGCACTCAAGCCCCATATCTGTTAAAGACTCTGCAATATATTTAGAATTGGTGTTTATTATAAGACCAAGGTTTATTTCAGTACCTATACTTATTATTGAAAATCTCAATTCTGTTCTCCTCCAAGCATTTCATTAAGTTCATCCCTGGACACAAGTACCTCCCTTGGTTTACTTCCATCATAGTTTCCAACAAACCCCTTTTCTTCAAGCTGGTCGATTATCCTTGCGGCACGGCTGTATCCAAGCCTTAATTTTCTCTGAAGCAGGGATGCAGATGCGTGCCCTATTTCCACAACCACTCTTAAAGCATCATAAAGCAGTTCATCATCTTCAAGTGCCCGCTCCTCTTTTTTTGAAAACCTTTCAGTTATTTCAGAATTATATTCCGCTTTAACCTGGCTCTTTATATAATTGGTTATCATGCTTATTTCCTTTGTGGTCACAAAGGCGCCTTGGAGCCTTTCAGGCCTGTTAGCCTGAGGGGAAAGATAAAGCATATCCCCCTTACCAATTAGCTTTTCCGCGCCTGCGTGCTCAAGTATCACTCTTGAATCAGTATAATCTGTCACCCTGAAGGCGATTCTAGCAGGAATATTTGTTTTTATAAGACCGGTAAGTATTTTAACAACAGGTTTCTGTGTGGAAATTATAAGATGTATCCCGACAGCTCTTGCCATCTGGGCAAGCCTGCAGATGCTGTCCTCCACTTCTGCTGCCGCAACCATCATTAAGTCTGCAAGCTCATCAATGACAACAAGAATATATGGAAGAGGCTTTAAATCAGAATCCTTTCCAGCATCTCTTTTAGCCATAAAATTGAATTCCTCTAAAGCCTTACAGTTGTAATCAAGAAGCATTGAAAATCTGTTTTTCATTTCTTCAAGTACCCAGGAAAGCACATGGGCAGCTTTTCTGGGGTCCACAATTACAGGGGCAAGTAGATGCGGTATTCCATTGTACATACTCAATTCAACCATTTTTGGATCAATCATTATCATCCTGACTTCACTTGGCTTTACTTTCATTAGAAGTGCAACTATTAGCGAATTAAGGCATACACTTTTTCCTGAGTTTGTAGCTCCGGCAATAAGGACATGCGGCATATTATTTATAGTCATATGTACAACTTCGCCGGAGAAATTCTTGCCGAGAGGAACTGTAAGGGAGTCTTCCCACAAAGCCTTATCAGATGGAGCCATTATATCTCCAAGGGTTACAAGGCTCCGTACCTTGTTTGGAACTTCTATGCCGATGGCAGATTTGCCTGGTATAGGTGTTAAAAACCTTATATCCGGAGAGCCAAGGGCTACACAAAAATCGTCCTCCAGGCTCAAAAGCTTCGATACTTTTACGCCCTGTGAAAGCGTGACTTCATATAATGTAATTGAAGGGCCTCTTGTAACTGAAGTGATTTTGGCAGGAAGATTGAAATAATAAAAAAGCTGGTTTAAAGTTGTTACATTTTCTGAAACATTCTTTTTGTACAGCTTTGGCGAAAGAGTATCAGATTTTTTTAATATACTTAGCGGAGGAAGCTTGTAATTCTCATCAGGGCTTTCTTCCTGCTCAATAATCATTTTTAACTGGCCCTGCTTTACAGGCCTGGCATCCTTGAAGTTTTCATCAGGTACTCCATTTTTTATATTTTGCAAATTACTTGCAGTATCACCTGCTCTGGGCTCAGGAATTTTATGGTTTGCCTGACCCATTACCTTCTCAGCATCAAATACCCTTTTTGAGTTTGATCTTTCTTCAAAACTGACAACATCTGGCGCTCTGGGCTGACCATGGACTTCAGGCGCTTCTTTTTTTAAATAACGGGGAGTTTTCATGCTTACGCTGTTTTTAGAATCAGCCCTATTATTAAAATCTAATACGGCAGTTTTTCCGGAGATATTATTTTTCCTGGATAATTCACCTTTATCAATAATTATGCTTTTAACCGAATTTGCTTCAGCTCTGTTCCTTGATATCTTTTTTGCAAGATCAATGATTGACAGCCTGGTTATTATGAGTATACCAATAACTGCAAGAGCTGAAAGTATAGTTATTGCACCTGCGTTGCCAACAAGCCTGTAAAGTCCATAGTATATACCTGCGCCTATTACGCCACCTCTTGATTTTACAAATACAGGGTCAAATATATTTGTGTATTTAAAATTGCTGCTGATTAGCCCGGCCGCTGCAATATAAATCACTACAAATCCCCAGCCAAATCTCGAAGGAAGGTATTTTATGCGCTTTATGAAAAAACTTATCCCCCATACAAAAAGAAGGAAGGCAAATATATATTTTGTAAAGCCAAAAACATATGAAAGAAAATCATCTATTATATCCGTGACTATACCAGGCTTGCCAAATTTGAAGAAACTAAAAAAAAGCAGCACTGAAATAACAATAATTATGATACCATAAACTTCAGAACGCCTGCTTACATATTGCCTTTTAGCGCCACCCGAATTTTTTCTTGAATTTGGTGAAGTCCTTATATTCTTTTTCATTTTATTATGCTATTATTATGACTGTTTTTATTGCTGCGAATAGTAAAATAATCATGTATATAATTATTCTATAAAATGCCTGCTTTGTAAAACCTGTTTATTGTAACTTTACGGACATTATTTTTTACCTGAAAACTGCAGGATATACAAATTATTTATTAAATTTTGCCCAAATCTATTACCCTTGAGACTATTACAGGCCTTGCATTTATTTTCTTTGAAAAAAATTTCTCAAATGTTTCTTTTATATTATTTTCAATTAACTGTGTATTTGTCATATTATTGTCAAAGCATTTTTTAACGGCATCAGAAATTATTTCCCTGCCTTCATTCATTATCTGCTCAAATTCCTCCATATATATAATTCCCTTTAAAGTAAGATCAGCTTCTTTTATGACTTCACTTTTTTTTGAGTCAATAATAGTATTTATCATTATTATTCCGTTTCTTGAAAGGATTTTCCTGTCTTTTAACACAATGTCTTCAGTATTGCCTGAACCATATCCGTCTATATAAATATTCTGAAGAGTTATATTTCCTGAAATTCTGCACAAATTGTCATTCATCTTTAAAACATCGCCATTTTGTGCGATTATTATTTTTTCATTTGTCATACCTATTGACTGGGCTAGCTTTGCACACTGTATTCTATGTTTATATTCACCGTGTACAGGTATAAAATAATATGGCTTAACAAGATTTATCATCATCTTTATTTCTTCCTGCTGGGCATGCCCGGAAACATGCACACCCGCTATAGATTCATAAAAAACGTCTGCACCCTGCTTAAGCAGCATATTAATAGTGCTGGAAATCGCATTTTCATTGCCTGGTATAGGCGAAGAGGATATTATCACCATATCGCCTTTCATTATTTTTACCCTTGGGTGCTCAGCAAGAGCCATTTTTCTTAATGTTGAAAGAGGTTCGCCCTGACTCCCGGTAGAAAGCATTACAATTTTATTCAGGGGAAAATCATCTATTTTTGTAATAGGTATCACAGTATCATCAGGAATTTTTAAATATCCCAGCTCTGACGCTATTTTAATTGTTTTAAGCATTGTCCTGCCTGAAGCTGCAACTTTTTTATCCAGCTTTTTAGCAGCATCCAGGACTTGCTGGATCCGATGTATGTGAGATGAAAATGTTGCTACTATGATTCTTTTTTGAGCCTGTTCAAATTTTTCATAAAGTGTTTTGCCCACATCTCTTTCAGGTACTGTAAAACCTTTTTCCTCAGCATTTGTGCTGTCACAGAAAAGGGCAAGAACGCCCTCCTGTCCGATATTGGAAATTTTTGCATACTCAGTTACCTTTCCGTCTATCGGGTACTGGTCAAATTTGAAATCACCTGAATGAACGATATTTCCTATATCCGTCCTGAAAATAATTCCAACTCCGTCCGGTATGCTATGGTTCACCCTGAAAAACTCCATGTCGAATGGACCGATATGCAATTTTTTTGAAGGGTCTATCTCATTCAATAAAGAATTATCATCACTTTCCTGGAAATAACTGCTGCTTAATTTTGACTTTATAAGGCCAAGTGTAAGCCTAGTTGCATATATGGGGATTTTAGCAGGTTTTAAATCCCTGAAAAGAAAAGGTATCGCGCCTATGTGGTCTTCATGTCCATGAGTAATAATAAGAGCCCTGATTTTATCCACATTTTTTTTAAGATATAAAAAATCAGGTATTAAAAAATCTATGCCTGGAAGATAATCGTCAGGAAACATTATTCCACAATCAACAACTACTATATTATTATCTTTTTCAAGGACCATTATATTTCGCCCTACTTCATTTAATCCTCCGAGAAAAATTATTTTAAGACTGCTTTTCTTTGCCATATCTTTTATCAGACCTTTATTAAATCATATTTATTTAATATATGTTTAAATTTTTCAATCTCATCATCTGACATATCTGTAAGGGGAAGTCTTGTACCGCCCACATTTATTCCTGCCAGGTTTAAGCCTTTTTTTATTGGCACAGGATTTGTAGTAATAAAAATCCCATAAAATATATCAAGAAGCCAGCTATGAAGATTTGCAGATTTCTCGATATCGCCGCTTAAAAAACTTTCTATCATATCTTTAATTGCATTGCCAACCAGATGTGAGGCAACGCTTATTACCCCATTGGCGCCAATTGAAAGCATTGGAAGAGTGTCTCCGTCGTTTCCGCTGTAGACAACGAAATCTTCACCTGTGCTTCTTATTATTTCCGCAATCTGCCTGAAATCGCTGCTGGCTTCTTTTATTCCTATAATATTTTCTATTTTTGAAAGTTCTATACATGTCTGGGCAGTTATATTGCATGAAGTCCTGGATGGCACATTGTACAGTATTACAGGTATATCAACAGAATTGGCAATAGTGGAAAAATGCTCATAAAGCCCAGGTTGGCCTGGCTTATTATAATATGGTGTGACCAGCAAAAGACAATCTACCCCGGCTTTTTGTGCCCGTTTTGATAATTTAACGGAGTGTTCTGTATTATAAGAGCCCGTTCCTGCAATTATTTTTGTTTTTTTTCCGAACTTATCGGCTCCCATTGTAAAAAGGTCAATTTTTTCATCATCTGTAAGCGTGGGCGACTCACCTGTTGTGCCTGCAAGCAAAACAGAATCACTTCCATTTTCAAGAAGATATTCAATCAGTTTTTCGGCCGTGCTGTAATCAACTTTCCCGTTCTTATCAAATGGAGTGACCATAGCGGTTATCAGTTTACCGAAATCCATTTTGCTACCTCCGTTATATTTCAATTATCTTGTCAAGTCCATATGTAAAATTACTAAGAGTATTTATTTTTCTTATTGCAAGAATTACTCCCGGATAAAAAGTTAGCCTGTCTATACTGTCATGCCTTATTGTAAGCGTCTGTCCAGTTGTACCCATTATCACTTCCTGATGCGCAAGAAATCCGTTTAATCTTACACTGTGAATATGCACTCCGTCTGAGAAAGCTCCCCTGCTTCCCTCCAGGGTCTCACTTTCTCCGCTGTAGAGCCTCTCTTTTGAAAATGTTTTAACAGCTTTTATCTTTTCTGCAGTAAGTGCAGCCGTTCCGGAAGGCGCATCCTTTTTTTTATTATGATGGAATTCTATTATTTCGCAACTGTCAAAATACTTCGCAGCAATGGCAGCCAGTTCCATCATGATAACTGCGCCTATGGAAAAATTTGGTACAATAAATACCCTGCTCTTACCGTTTTGGGCCTTATTTTCAATCTTTTCCAGCATATCTCTTGTAAACCCGGTGGAGCCCACTATTATATCTGTAGAATTGTCAACTGCCCAGTTAATTGTATTAAAAGAAAGTTCTGAATTTGTGAAATCAAGCAAAATATCCGGGTTTAATGCTTTGATATCTTCATATCTATCAGAGACAGTGCTGAAAATTTTTGCTGACCCTGCAAACTCGCCTATATCTTTGCCTATATTTATACGGTCAAAGCCTCCAACAATTTCAATATCTTTTTCTTTAAGAAGTTCTTTTGTAATTGCAGAGCCCATTCTTCCACATACACCAAATACCGCTATTTTTCTCATCTTATCCTCCCATTAGAGGGTTTGCTTATAATTACTGCACTTAAATCATCCTTTTGAAAATATTTGTTTACCGCGTCATTTACCTGGTTAATTTTGACTCTGTCTATTCTTTTTAATATTTCATCAATTGTAAGTACTTTATTATCCACCAGCAGGGCTTTGCCAAGCCTGAACATCCTTGAACTAATATCTTCCACCCCAAGTACAATATTGCCTTTTATATTCTCCTTTGCAATTTCAAATTCATCTGTACTGATGCCTGTTTTTTTTACCTGATCTATTTCTTTGAATATAAGATCTATGACTTTATTTAAATTGCCTGTCGATGTTGCAGCATATATAACAGTAAGGCCATAATCTGTATACTGCGTATTACTTGCAAATATTGAGTAAGAGAGGCCCTTTTCCTCTCTTATCTTCTGGAACAGCCTGCTGCTCATACTTCCCCCCAGTATATTGGTAAAAAGAGAGAGGTTATATTTATCAGCGCTTGACCTGCTGCAGCCCGGACCGCCTATACATAAATGAGCTGCCTCCGTCTTGCTTTTATAAGACTTTATTTTTTTTGCATATAAGGGTGAATTTGGGATATTTTCATAAGAAACATCATTTTTAAATGTTTTAAAGCCTTCAAAATTTTGCCTTATTTTTTCAACCAGAGTGTCGTGATCTATATTGCCAGCAGCAGATAATACAATACCATCCGGGTTAAAGTTCTTTTTGAAATAGCTTTCTATAGAAATATTATTAAGCATTTTCAAAGATTTTGTGCTGCCAAGTATAGGAAGACTTAATGGATGGCCGGCAAAAATTATTTTATAAAAATAATTAAAAATATCATCAGAAGGATTGTCTTTTACCATCTTTATTTCTTCCAGTATTACTTTTCTTTCAAGCTTTATGTTTTCTGGAAGAAATGAGGGATTCATGACAACATCAAAAAGCAATTCAAGACAATTATTTAGATGGGTATCAATGCAATCTGCATAAACACAGCTGTTTTCCTTATCAGTAAATGCATTAAACTCAGCACCCATGGAGTCAAATGCTATTGCTATGTCTCTATAGGTCCTTTTTTTTGTGCCTTTAAATAAAAGATGTTCTATAAGATGCGTTATTCCGTTATTCTCTGTGCTTTCATTTCTAGAGCCAACCGGCATCCAGAAGCCAAGAGAAATCGAACGGAAATGTGGTATTTTTTCACTTATTACTCTGAGGCCATTTTCAAGCTCAGTAATATTATAATCTTCAAAATTATAATTATTTGGGGTTGCTATTTTATTTTTAACCTCTCTAAACGGTTTATAAAAATCATATATCCGAACGCTCAAGCGAAATCTTTTTTTCTCTTTTGTCTATAGAAGATACTTTTACCATTATTTTATCGCCAAGCTTTAAAAATTCTTCCACTTTATTTATTCTTTTATTTGCAACTTTTGAAATGTGAAGCAAACCATCCAAACCCGGTATTAAATTTATAAAGGCTCCATATGAGGTTATTCCCACTACTGTTCCTGCAAACTCATCACCTACATCTATATCCTCTATTGTTTTTAAAAGACCTTCTATTTTTGCTTTTGCAAGTTTTATTTTTTCGGCATCGCTGCAAGTTATTGAAACGAGACCTTCCCCATTTGAATCTGTTATATCTATTTCATCAAGCTCAAACTCTTCTTTAATCGATTTTATTACTTTTCCACCAGGACCTATTATCTCACCTATCTTATCCTTTGGTATTTTAAATGTGGAGATCTTTGGAGCTATTTTTGCAAGATATCCCCTCGGCTGCGGTATTGCCTCAAGCATTTTTTCAAGAATATAAAGCCTGCCCTCTTTTGCCTGGTATAAAGCCTTTCTCATAATATCTATATTTATGCCCTTTATTTTTATGTCCATCTGCAATGCTGTTATGCCATTTTTAGTTCCAGCGACTTTAAAGTCCATATCTCCATAAAAATCCTCTATTCCCTGGATATCTGAAAGTACGGAAAAGCTGCCTTCCTGGCCCATTACAAGACCCATTGCTATACCAGAAACAGGGTTTAATATCGGTACACCGCCATCCATAAGTGCAAGTGTGCTTCCGCATACGCTTGCCATTGAGGTTGAGCCGTTTGATTCCAGTATTTCAGATACCAGCCTTATAGAGTACGGAAATTTCTCTTCCTCCGGTATCATATATTCAAGAGCTTTTTCAGAAAGAGCGCCATGGCCTATTTCTCTTCTCTTCGGGCCTCTTAACGCTGCAGTCTCGCCTGTTGAAAATGGAGGGAAATTATAATGATGCATATATCTTTTGAATTCAATTTCCTCAAGACTGTCTATTTTCTGTGATTCTTTGATGGAGCCAAGTGCAAGTATCGTAAGCGCTTGGGTTCTTCCTCTTGTAAAAAGTCCGGTTCCATGCGTAGTATCAGGGAAGAGTCCGACATCACACGAGATTTTTCTTATTTCTTCGGGTTTTCTTCCGTCCGGTCTTATTCCTTTCTCAATAATGATTTTCCTTACAAGCTCTCTTTCAAGCTCTTTAAGGGACATAGCTATGCTTAAAGCATCATCAGGGAATTCATCCGTCAATGTTTTTTTCACTTGCTCAGTTATAATATCCAGCTCCTGGGACAGATATCCTCTTTTGCCCTGCTCAAGCATGCTTTTCTTCCCAGGGTTACCAGAAAATTCAACAACACTTTCCAGTTTTTCCAAAATACTGGATTCCCCAATTTCACGAACCCTGTTTTTTACTTCTTCATTTAATTTAAATGTTTCAAGTTCTTTTTTTTCAATTCCAAGATTTTTGCTGAATTCGCGCTGGAAACTTATTATGCTTTTGATTTCAGGAATTGCTTTTTCTACTGCCTCCAGGACAAGTTCTTCACTGGCTTCCCTGCACTTTGATTCAACCATTAATATAGCATCTTCAGTACCTGCAATCACTATGTCTATTTTACTTTTTTTAAGTTCTTCATATGAAGGATTAATAAGCCATTTTTCATCAGCATAGCCTATTCTTACAGCGCCTATTGGTTCAAAAAATGGTATATCAGATGCATAAAGCGCGCATGAAGCCCCATTCATAATAAGAACATCATAAGGATAAACCTGGTCCACTGAAAGAACAGTTGCTACTACCTGCACTTCGTTTCTTATATTCTTATCAAATATTGGGCGAATGGGCCTGTCAGTCAATCTTGCAATAAGAATAGCTCTGTCAGATGCCTTACCTTCTCTCTTAAAGAAGCCGCCGGGTATTTTCCCCGCAGCATACATTCTTTCCTCAACATCAACAGTCAGAGGGAAAAAATCTATATTTTCCCTGGCTTCTGTGCTCATCGTTGCAGTTATCAAAATACCATTTCCACCGGATTGTGCAAGCACTGCGCCATTTGCCTGTTTTGCAAGCTTACCCATACTGAAGCGGACCTTTTTTCCACCTATTTCTTTTTCCTGGACAATTTCATTATTACTTTGCAATTATTTAAAAAACCTCCTCACACACAGGAGCTCTACCCCATGTGTATATGTTTCCCTTAAATGCGTTAGAATTCTTTTAAAAATTATTTACGCAGTCCCAGGGATTTTATTAACTTTCTGTAACCCTCAAGATCATTATTTTTAATGTACTCCAGCAGTCTTTTTCTTTTACCCACCAGAGTCACAAGACCACGCCTTGAATGATGGTCTTTTTTATTTTGTTTTAAATGCTCATTTAAGGTATTTATCCTTGATGTCATTATAGCTACCTGAATACCTGAACTACCGGTATCGGTCTCATGCAATTTATACTTTTCTATTATCTCTCTTTTATCTTCTTTAAGCAGTGTCAATTTAAATTTTCACCTCCCTTAAAAACATTCCTAAATAATTTATCATAACTGACTGTCTATTACAATTCATAGCTTTTTTCTGTGCGCCAGTCAAGCATTATAGCACAACTGGACTATGAAATATTTTTAAAAAATAACTCATTGTCCTGCCTGATTGCAATGAATAAATATTTTATACTTTGGTAAGGCTGAAATAATCCTTTGCAGCTATTACATCAGATTCTATTTGATTTATCAAAGCATCTTTACTGCAAAATGTTATTTCATCCCTGATCCTTTTTAAAAAAACTATTTCTATTTT
>JAFGMJ010000198.1 GCA_016927635.1 Actinomycetota bacterium | reverse complement strand
TGTAAAATATTCCAGCGTTTCCTTTAAAGCAAGGCCCTTATCAAGTGTTTCCATATATTCCGACTCAGCGCATGAATCCTCCACTATGCCTCCGCCGGCATTATAATAAAATATGCCGTCCTTTATTAAAAACGTCCTTATGACTATATTTAAATCCATGCTTGCATCATTGCCGATATACCCAATTGAACCCGTGTAAACGCCTCTGGCAACATTTTCGAGCTCATCTATTATTTCCATAGCTCTGATTTTAGGCGCACCGGTAATCGAACCTCCAGGAAAAGTTGCTTTCAATATATCAGCTATATCGTATCCTTTTTGAACCTTGCCTGTAACCGTTGAAACAAGGTGAAATACTCTTGCATATTTTTCAACCACAGCATGCTCACTGACTTTTACAGTCCCGTATTTACAGAATTTGCCAAGATCATTTCTTTCAAGATCCACTATCATATTAAGTTCTGCCCTGTCTTTTATGCTTTTTTTCAGTTCAGTTTTGTAACGCTTATCTTCCCTGGCGCTGGCGCCTCTTGGCCTTGTACCCTTTATAGGCCTTGTCTGTATTTCACCATCTCTTAACATAATAAACCGTTCGGGCGAGGAACTGCCAATGCTGAATTCTGGAAAAGAAAGATAGGCTGAAAAAGGTGCCGGGTTTTTACGCCGCAATATAAAATAAAGGTCATAAGGCTTAATAACTGGCCTGCAGGTAAACCTTTGGGTCATGTTAACCTGGTATATATCGCCATCGTGAATATATTTTTTTGCCTTTTCTACTGCTTTAAGATAATTACCTTTAGTAAAATTTGAGGTAAGATTTAATTTTTTGGATTTATTTATTGAATAATTTTTTGATATCTCATTTATTATTGAATCTTTTTCCAAAACATTTATTGTTTGAAATACTTTATTCAACCTTCTTACCTCGTTTTTTATAAAATTTTTTATAAAATCTGTAAAGGTTTTTTCCCCCGGGGTATCGTGATAAGCAACGAGGTCATTTATATTTTCCCCATTTTCCAGAAA
Organism: Actinomycetota bacterium; assembly: GCA_016927635.1. GTDB lineage: Bacteria > Actinomycetota > Humimicrobiia > Humimicrobiales > Humimicrobiaceae > VGAZ01. Next base: position 1,779 of record JAFGMJ010000198.1, on the reverse strand, counting down.
AAATAAAATATTGTTTATAAGAAACCATTTCCTTCTTCTATGGCTGAATGCAAGCAGCTTTGAATAATATAAAAAATAAAACAGTGGGATATTCTGGTCATCTTTTACTGTAGCTGGCAACTTTTCAATATGATTCTTCAAATCATAAGAAAAATAACCCATAAAACCACCTATAAAATCCGGTAAGCTGCAGCTTCTTCTTTTTTTGTTTATTTTTTTTAATTTTTCTCCGTCAAAGTAAAATTTTAAACCATCATCTTTAATAAATTCATTAAAGATATTTTTTAAAAACTCAAAAGGCTTTTTTAAAAATGACGATTCTTGAAGGCCGTTTGCGGCAGGGTTATTAAGCGAAATTCCAGGCCTGAAAGAATCATTTAAAACAAAAGATTTACTGCTTTTTCTTAAAATAAGGCTTGGCACAGGGATATTTGCTATATTGCAAAGTTCTTTTTTTTTATCAGGAGCAAATGTCTCTTTTTCATTATTTTTAAGAATGCTGCAGCATTTTATTGTATTTTTCTGCCCTGAAGATTTTATTGCAAAATCAGGCTCAAAAGCAAGGTATGAGAACCCTGAATATTTATTTGGCACGAGACTGCTGTCAAGAAAGGATAGGTAAGGATATTTGCCTGAAGAAACCAGGGCATAAAAATATTCCTCGCAATCTTTATCCAGAGCCATAGGACTAATAACAGAAATATTTGCAGTTCTTGAATTTTTTTTATTCATTGATTTATAAAGTTTTTTAACAATTTCAGGCCTTCTCTTGTTAAAAATGATTCAGGATGAAACTGAACGCCTTCAAGAGCAAATTTCTTGTGTCTTATGCCCATTATAATCCCGCTATCTGTCCATGCAGAAACTTCAAAATCCGCTGGCAGGGTATTTTCCCTGATTATAAGTGAATGATAACGGGCTGCCTCAAAAGGATTTTTAAGCTTTCTGAATATTGTTTTTCCATCATGGTATATAAATGAGGTCTTACCGTGAAAAACCACTCCGCTATTTATTATTTCTGCTCCAAAAACCTCCCCTATACACTGATGGCCAAGGCATACGCCCAGTATTGGTATTTTCCTGTAAAGAGAATATATAAGTTCTTTTGAAATGCCGGCATCTTCAGGCCTCCCCGGTCCGGGAGATATTACTATCCTGGCAGGTGAAAGTTCTTCCACCTCTTTTACAGATATTTTGTCATTTCTTCTCACCTTTATATTTTCGCCAAGTATCCCAAGATACTGCACAAGATTAAATGTAAAAGAGTCATAATTATCTATCATCAATATGTCTATATTTTTTTTATTTATCTCCATTTTTTATTTATAGTAAAACAAAAAGATAAATTTTGATAAAACTATGGTTCCTATTTTAATCCAGACAAAAAAATATAAAAACACCTTTGAAATTCTAACCGCTTAATTTTATAATATTTTTTATGATTCATGTAGAAAACCTTACCAAAATATTCGAAAATATAACTGCAGTTGAAAATATATCCTTTGAAGTAGCCAAAGGCCAGATATTCGGTTTCCTGGGCCCAAATGGCGCCGGTAAAACAACAACTATAAGGATGCTGTCAACTCTTATAAAACCTTCAAGCGGAAGTATAATCATCGACGGAAGGGACAGCATAAAAGATGCTGAGCATATAAGATCTGTCACAGGCCTTCTGACTGAGACACCTGGAATGTATGAAAAGATTACAGCTTATGAAAATCTTGAATTTTTTGGCGGATTTTATGTCAAAGATGAAAAAATTATAAAAAATAATATAGA
>JAFGMJ010000020.1 GCA_016927635.1 Actinomycetota bacterium | reverse complement strand
GCAAAATGAAAACCATAAAAGACAAGCAGATACTGGTTGGAGCAGATTTTGCAGGGTTTCCATTAAAGGAAGCTGTGGTAGAACATCTTAAAAAAAAGGGCTGGACAGTAACAGATATAGGTGTTAAAGACGCAGATGAAAAAAATCCCGAGATGTTTCACAGGATAGGCCTTAAGGTTGGCGCAAAAATCTCAGAAGGTGAGTTTGAGCGAGCTTTAATTTTCTGTGGGACAGGAATGGGGATTCACATTGCCGCAAGCAAATGCCCTGGGGTTTTTGCAGGCGTTGTCGAGAGCGTTCCAGCTGCCCTCAGGTCAATTACCGGAAATGATGTAAACGTGCTGGCAATGGGTGCTTTCTTTGTTGCGCCTCAGATGGGGAAAGATATAGCTGATGCATATCTTAACAATAATCTTGGTTCCGGTTATGAATGGTGGCCCAATTTTTATGAATTTCATAAACTGGCATGTGATGAGCTCAACAATTTTGACTATGAGAAATTCAAAGCGAATGGTTTCGAAGTCGAAAAGCTTGGCGATGTTCCAATAGAACTGGTGGAAAAGCCCGATAATGTCTAAAATAGAATGTTCAATCTATTTTGAAAAAGCCATCTTTTAAGTTTGTGATATGAAAATTATAATTTAGTTTAGAGACAAAAAAAATCCCATAATTATATTCAAATATATTTATACAGCATGGTGACTGGTTTACCTTCCAGATACCTGACTGGCTTATATCCAGCATTTTAAGTATAAGCAGTTTACATATTATTCTGTGGGTCACTATAGCAAGGTATGAGCAATCACTTTTTGAAACAATATCTTTTAATGCATCCCAGGATCTTTTTTGAGCAGCATTCATGTCTTCGCCAGAAGGAATAATGGTTTTAAAAGGTTCCCTTGACCATGCATTATATATTTCGGGATAAAGCAGCCTGACTTCATCATAACCTTTCCCTTCCCATTCCCCAAAATCAAGGTCTGTAAAGCTTTCCTCTATTTTAAGTTCGATATTGTTTTTCTGGTGTTTTTTTATAATCTCTGCTGTACTGTAAGCCCTGGCCAAAGGGCTGGAATATATAATATCAAGATCAATATCTTGAAGAAATTTTGCTGTTTTTTCTGCCTGAAGTATTCCTGTATTGTCCAGGGGTATGTCAGTATGCCCCCTGAAAAGTTTTTTTTCATTGAATTTTGTATTGCCATGCCTAATTAAAAATATTACTTTTTGATTTATTTCCATATTAATTTCAACCTCAGAAATTATTATTTCATGATTTTAATATATGATTGATTTTAACATGATATAAGTAAATAAAAAATATGTTGCAGATACAGATTTTTATTATATTATTAAAAACATCTTCTTACTTTATTATAAAAGAATAGATTAATAAAAAAAATTCGCTAAAAATAAAGATTCTCTTATAATTAATATATATAATATAAATATGAAACAATGAAATATGGAAGCGAGAGATTAGAAAAGCAAGCCAGTTTTATTAATTATACCTTAGCAGTTTTACTTTTGCTTTTCTCTTTTTACTGTTGCATTCAGTTTTTGCGCCAGGGCTTATGAAATTAAATATGACAGCACGGAAGCAGGGCCTGATAATACAAGGCCATAATGAAACTAAAAGCCAGCAGCAGGAAACAGGCCAGCCGTCGTACCAGGATTACAATCAGATTAAGAACATGTATTATTTATTTTTTATTAATGAAGATTTTTTAAAATAAAAGCAGGGAGAAACCATGGAATTAAAAAATAAGGTAGCGGTAATTACCGGCGGGTCTTCCGGGTATGGTAAAGGTATTGCAGAAGTATTAAAAAGAAACGGCAGCAGGGTATGGATTTTAAGCAGCAACGGCACAAAGCTTGCCAGGGTGGCATCAGAACTTGAAGTCCTTTATGCTGTTTGTGATATAACCCGCCCAGAGGACTGGGATAATGCCACCAGTGAGATTATAAAGCAGGAAGGCAGGATAGACATACTTATTAATAATGCCGGTTCAGGAGTTGCTATAAAGCCTCTTATTGAACAGACTGATACAGAAATCTATGACTCAATAATGATAAATCTTGTGGGTCATATCTATGGCATAAAAAGGGTAGGAGCGCATATGTGCGAAAATAAAGATGGCATTATTATAAATATAAGCAGCATATGTTCCGAGCATGCATGGCCGGGATGGTCAGTATATTCCGCGGCAAAAGCTGGCATTGAAATGCTTGCCAGGTCTCTTCATAATGAATTCCGTAAAAACAATGTCCGCATAGTCACTGTGACGCCTTCATGGGGAGCCACAGACTTTTTAAAAGAAGCAAAGCTTGATACATTTCCTGCAGATATTGCTGAAAAGGTGATGAAACCTGTTGAAATGGGTGAGCTCATAGTTAAAGTATGTACGATGCCAAAACATCTTATAATAAACAAAATAAGGGTTCAGCCGATGGTTCAGGAAATAAATCCTATGTAAAAATTTTTTATAAAGAATTGATTAAAAAACGATAATTGTGTTATTTTTAGACATTAAACCTGAAATCTATGATGTCGCCATCGCTAATAACATAGTCCTTGCCTTCAAGACGCAAAAGGCCCTTTTCTCTTGCCTTAGCCAGGGAGCCCCCAGCCTCAATAAAGCTGGAAAAAGAAATTACCTCTGCTCTTATAAAGCCCCTTTCAATATCTGAATGGATTTTTCCCGCAGCCTTTGGGGCTTTTTCGCCTTTTTTTATCGTCCAGGCCTTAACTTCATCTGAACCGGCAGTTAAAAAACTTATATATCCAAGCAAATCATATGAAGCCCGTATAAGTTTGCTAAGCCCTGGTTCAACAATATTTAAATCCCTTATAAAAAAATCCCTGTCTGCCTTTTCAAGGGCAGATATTTCTTCTTCTATTTTTGCACACACCGATATTAACGAAGAATTTTCTTTTTTTGCATATTCATTTATTATTTTAAAAAAAGGTGTATCCTCCTCATTTATTTTAAGCGCACTCTCTGAAATATTCATGCAGTAAATGACAGGTTTTAAGGTCATAAGACCAAATGACCTTATAGTCTTTATTTCATTTTCGCTAAGCCCGATATTTCTTGAAGGAATTTCTTTTTCAAGACCTGACTTTACTTTTAAAAGTATTTCATACTCGTTTTTTTCAGTCACGTTAAAGGATTTTCTCTTCTTTTCAATTGCTAAAATCCTTTTTTCAATTATATCAAGGTCTGCAATCATAAGTTCAAGATTGACTGAAGATATATCCGATAAAGGATTCGTCTCATTTAGTTCAAAGTCATTGCCTGTAAAATCAAAACACTTTACCACATGAATAAGAGCGTCCACTTCACGTATATGGACCAGAAATCTGCCCTGATCAGTATTTCTGCTCCTGCCTGTCGCGAGCCCTGCAATATCTACGAACTCTATGAATGCCGGTGTAGTTTTTTTTGGATTAAATATTTCTGTTAGGGCATTCAGCCTTTCATCAGGTATTGATACTCTTGCAATATTCGGTTTCATGTTTGCAAGGTTTTTGTAAACAGCCCTGGATCTGTTTTGAGTCATTGCGTGAAAAAGAGTCGTTTTGCCGCAATTTTTAAGCCCTATTATGCCTAGCTTCATATTATTATTCCCTTAAAAAAAAGATTTTATAATTAAATTTGTATAATTAAAGCGGT
>JAFGMJ010000197.1 GCA_016927635.1 Actinomycetota bacterium | reverse complement strand
TTCCGTCATACCGCCACAATGGCAATTATACATAAATATGATATATATTAGAAGTAGGGGAAAATAATATTATAAATAATAAAATGCGATATTTTAGGCAGGTGCTGTTTTTACCAATTGGCAAAAAGGGCCAGGAGATGCTTTTAAGAAGCAGGATTGCAATAATAGGTTGCGGTGGCCTGGGCTCTGTAATAGCAGGCAATCTTGCCAGAGCAGGCGCAGGTCTTTTAAAGATAGCCGATAGCGACAGGCTGGATATCTCTAACCTGCAAAGGCAGGCGCTTTATTTTGAAGAAGATCTTGAAAAAGATATGCCAAAAGCAGTAATTGCAGCAGAAAGGCTAAAAAAAATAAATCCTTCAATAAATATAGAGCCACTTTATTGCAAAGTCAGCGCTGAAAATATAGACAGCATTGTTAAAGGTATGGACATTGTCCTTGACGGAACTGATAATTTTCAAACAAGACATATTATAAATAAAGCATGCGTAAATAATAAAATTCCTTGGATATTTGGCAGCGCGGCAGCAAGCTATGGTATGGTATTTGACATAATACCTTATAAGACACCATGTTTTGATTGCATTTTCGGCGACATTGAAAAATATGGGCCAGGAGAAGATTCCGGCAATGTGGGAATACTGAACACTATTGTAAATGTAATAGCTTCAATACAGACAACAGAGGCTATAAAATATCTTACAGGAAACCATGATGCGATGACAAGGGAACTGGTAATTGCAGATCTATGGGATTTATCTATTGAAAAAATAGAAGTCGGCAGATCTAAAAAAAGATGCCAGGTTTGCGGGCTATAAAATTAAATATTTTTCAAAAAGCCGAAAAGATATATCCTCTTTATTTATTTTTTTAAAGTAGTATAATATGCATGCTTAACTTTTAGGATGTTTAAAACATCTTTGTAGCGTTTAACCTGCATGACAGCTTCAGCAGGGGGCGAAAGGTTTCGACGGGAATAGGTTGAGCTTGGATGGCAAGTCAAGTACCAGAACTTGTAAAAACTGGGCTAAACATAAATGCTGACGATTCACAGTTAGCCTTAGCAGCCTAATAAACTAAGCTGCTACGTCTGTTAAGAGGGTTCCTGTACTTTTTAACGGGCGACGATTTACAGGATACTTTCTGGCAGTTTTTCTGTAGCTGCCATAAGGGAAACTTTTACAGAATAGCTTTTTTGGACTATGTCTGTATGGTTCAAAATAGCGAAAAATAAATACGGACTAAGCTTGTAGAAGTCCTTGTGGCAATATTTTCGGACGCGGGTTCAATTCCCGCCGCCTCCACCATTAAGCGTTAAACTTTGACCAATAAGTAAATCTATATTTAGCTGCTAAATTGTTATTTATTAATTTTCTTATAACATTCTTGTAATATGTATTGACATATTTTTTTCAGACATTATTATTTCATCTTAATACATCCATAACAAAATCATAAAAGATTGGGATTTAATTATGTGTGAACTTTGCATGAAACATGGCGCAGGCGGCAAGTGGTATTTAAATGCAGAACATTATACTGAAAAAGTAGTTGAGCAGTATAACCTGAGGGATTACCTGCTTGAGCAGTATAAAAACTTCGAGCAGGTGTCAGTGAGGAAAGTATATGGATTTTCAGGAGTCGGCCTTGGGTATAAATTAAGGATACCGATTATAGGGAGAATAATTAAAAACACTGCAGAAAAAATGCTTCACAGCGAAAAACCTCCCAAAAACCCGCTTCGCGCAGAGGGCCATATCGGCCAGGTAGTCCCGCTTGAGGATGCAATAGCAATCATAGAGAACTGTGCCGCAGAACCTCTGATAGAGAAAAACTGCATGTGCCGTTATATGAGCAGGGGCATAAAAGAGGCATGCTGCATAAATTTTGGCGTGATGTCTGAAATCATAGAAAAGCTGCCAAGATTTATACCTGATAAAGATAAGTTCCATCTGACAAAAAGCGAAGCTGTAAAGCGCTTTACTGAACATAATAGAAAGGGATATATAGGTACAATTTGGTTCGGCCCTTTTCCATATATCAATAATCTTTGCTCCTGTGAAAGCCCTGAATGCGCAGGAATCAGGCCAAGAATGGATTTTGGAATAAATTCAATATACAAGGCAGAATATGTTATACAGCTTGACCAGCAAAAGTGCAGCTATTGTGGCAACTGCGTGCGTCAATGCCCTTTTGGTGCAATAAGCGTAGACAGGGAAAATAAAACTGTAAAAATCGATCTTGAGAAATGTTTCGGTTGCGGCGTCTGCAGGCATGTATGCCCAAATGATGCCCTTTTCCTTTCTCCGCGAGATATGATTCCTGAAGTCAGCGGGCAATATTGATCCTTTGATTTTTAAAAAGTTTTATTAAAAAATATATATGTTCAGGAAAAATAAAATAACAATTGACTACTCTATATGCGGTGACGGCAATAAAATCGATCCGCGGGACTGTTTAAAGTGCATGCAGGCATGCAAGCCTGCTGTATTTTTACTTCACCAGACCATTGGTGCAAAAGAAAAAAATCCGCTGGACCCCCAAAAATGGAGGATTACGGCTCTATGGCCATCACTTTGCACAAAATGCATGGCGTGTGTCCAAATATGTCCTGAAAATGCAGTTAAAGTCCGGTAGAAATATAAATATTAACCATGTACTAGAGGCAAAGGGCTTATGGGAAAATCCAATCCGCAAAAATACTGTGAATATGAAAATTGCCTTGTTATAGGGGGCCTGGGGCTGCTTGGATATGAGATAGCAGAGCAGCTTTACAGCGCAGGTAAAAAAGTCAGGATAATGGATATTGCAGAACAAAAAGAGCTGGATGCCAAAGGATTTGAATTTTTTAAAGGCGATATAAGGAACAAAAAAGATTTAAGAAAAGCATGCGAAGGCATGGATACAATATTCCAGACCGCTGCTGCTGTCTGGGACCCTAAAACACCTTCCCATATTTATGATGAAGTAAATGTCTGGGGAAATAAAAATGTAATTGAAGCCTGTCTTTTGGCAGGCGTAAAAAGACTTGTTTATACCAGCACGCTTGATGTTGTTGTTGACGGGAAAAAGCCAATAAAAGATGGTGATGAGAGGCTTGATTACCCTGCGCAATTGCCCCGTGACCATTACAGCAGAACCAAAATAATTGCTGAAAAGATGATTTTAAAAGCAAACAGCAAGAGCCTTCTTACATGCTCGCTGAGGCCTGTAGGTATGTATGGGCCAAGGGATAAATATCATATTGCAAATATAATAAGAGCGGTAAAAAATGGGGCTGATTTCAAGCTTGGAAACG
>JAFGMJ010000196.1 GCA_016927635.1 Actinomycetota bacterium | reverse complement strand
TAGTTTTTAATCATAGAATTGTCCCGATGAATATCCCGGAGAAAATATATATAACTGACACCACTTTCAGGGACGGCCAGCAGTCGAGATCTCCTTATACTGTTGAGCAGATAATCAGGTTATTTAAACTTTTAAACAAGCTCGATAACGGTAGCGGTATAATACGACACTCAGAATTTTTTATATATTCCAATAAAGATAAAGAAGCGATTATGAAATGCCGGGAACTGGACCTTGAATACCCAGAAATAACTGCCTGGATAAGAGCAAAGAAAGAAGATTTTAATATTTTGAAAAGCCTTGAAATAAAAGAATCAGGCATACTGGTATCATGCTCTGACTACCATATATTCAATAAGCTCAAAATGGACAGGCCCAAAGCGATTGAGGCTTATATTAAGGTGGTTGAAAATGTTCTTGAAGAAGGCATTATACCAAGGTGTCATCTTGAAGATATCACAAGAGCAGATGTGTATGGGTTTGTACTTCCTTTTGTTGAAAAACTAATGAAATTATCAGAACAATCCAAAATACCTGTAAAAGTTAGAGCATGTGATACGCTTGGCCTTGGTGTTTCTATCCCCGGAGTTGCCCTGCCAAGAAGTGTTCCGCAGATAATATATGGCCTTATAAATTATGGAGGAGTTCCATCAGAATGGCTTGAATGGCATGGACATAACGACTTTTATAATGCTGTGACAAATGCTACAAGCGCCTGGCTTTATGGCGCTTCAATGGTCAATACATCTTTGCTTGGTATTGGCGAAAGAACCGGGAATACCCCTCTTGAAGCAATGGTTATAGAGTACAGTCAGTTAATAGGTGATAATGGCGGAATGAAGACAGAAGTTATAACTGAAATCGCAGATTATTTTGAAAACGAGCTTAATTATGAAGTTCCCCCAAGGACACCTTTTGTTGGGAGGGCTTTCAATGCCACAAGAGCGGGTATACATGCAGACGGGCTTTTAAAGGATGAGGAAATATATAATATATTTGACACTGCTAAAATACTCGGTAAACCTCCAACGGTGGTGATAGGCTCCCACTCTGGAGCTGCTGGACTTGCTGCCTGGATAAATAATTACTTCATGTTAAAAGGCGAGGACAGGGTAGATAAAAAGGATGAAAGCCTTACAAAAGTTAAAGACTGGATTGACAGTGAATATGAATCCGGCAGAACCACAGTCATAAGCGATATTGAACTCGAGCAGCTCATTGCTGAGCATATGCCCTGGCTGCTCAAGTTCAGGGAAAGCAGGGTCGAATAAAATATTTATTTCTTTTCCGGCATCTTTTTTAGAAAATTTTCGATTAAATCGATTGGGACAGGAAATACTATTGTAGAATTCTGCTCTGCAGCTATTTCTTTTAAAGTCTGTAAAAATCTCAGTTGTATTGAAGCAGGATATGTTGAAAGAATGCCTGCTGCCTGTGAAAGTTTTTCAGATGCCTGGAGCTCGCCTTCAGCATTGATTATTTTTGCTCTTCTTTCCCTTTCAGCTTCAGCCTGTCTTGCAAACGCCCTCTGTATGGTCTGGGGAAGTTCGACATCTTTGATTTCAACAATGCTTACTTTAATTCCCCAGGGATCTGTCTGCTCATCGATTATTAGCTGAAGTTCTTTATTTATTTTATCACGTCTTGAGAGAAGATCGTCCAGCTCAGCCTGGCCAAGTATGCTCCTCAGGGTTGTCTGTGCTATTTGGGAAGTTGCAAGTTTATAATTTTCAATCTGCACTATAGCTTTTTCCGGTTCCATTACCCTGAAATAACAAACTGCATTAACATTTACCGGCACGTTGTCCTTGGTTATTATATCCTGAGGCGGCACATCAAGAGTGACTGTTCTTAAATCAACTTTTATCATTTTATCTACAAAAGGTATTATCAGGAAAATACCCGGACCTTTTGCATCTCTTAATCTTCCAAACCGAAATATTACACCTCTTTCATATTCACGAAGTACCCTTATTGCCGATGATATAATTATTACAAGTAAAATAACTGCGATTACAATACCGATTATTGGACCTATTAGCATTTAAACCTCCTGTATAATAATTTTTTTAATATTATTTATATCAACAGAAAAATATTTTAATTTTTAATTCTTATAACGCTGCTCTTTGACGATTATTGCATATATTTTTCTTAAATGATATATATTAAAACCAGTATAGTTTATGTTTAAATGAAAATAAACTAAAATATAAGAAATCCGGACAGGATATAATAGGAAATTTTATTAAATCAGGAGATTCTATTGCGAAAGACAAAAGTTGTATGCACAATAGGACCCTCAAGTTGTGATGTTTCAATGCTTGAAAGCCTTATTTTAAATGGTATGGATGTTGCAAGAATAAACACTTCACACAGTTCAAAAGAAGATGCCAGATCCATTATAAATGATATTAGAAAACTATCATTGAAATATGGTAAGAACACTGCAATAATGCTGGATCTGCAGGGGCCAAAAATCAGGACCGGGGATTTGGAAGGCGATATAAATATTGCTGATGGTAAAGATATTATATTTACAACAGCAGATTTTGCCAGCATGGATAAATACCTGCCTGTGGTCAAAGTGGAATATGAGAAGTTTTTGGACGACATAAAAGAGGGCTTCACAATATTTATAGATGACGGTCTTTTGGAATTTAAGATAAATGAGATTGATAAAACAAAAAAAATAGCAAAGGCCAGTGCTGTCAGGGGCGGGATTATAAAATCAAAAAAAGGTATAAATATACCGGGAGTTTTAGTAAGCGTTAACTCCGTAACTGAAAAGGACCTGGATTTTTTAAGTTTTGGCATCGAACAGGATGTGGATTTTATAGCCCAGTCTTTTATCAGGAATACTGAAGATGTAATAAAAATCAAGGAAATAATAAAGACTTCAAAAAGTCATATTATGGTTATTGCAAAGATTGAAAAACATGAAGCAGTAAACGATTTTAACAGGATTCTAAAACATGCTGATGCCATAATGGTTGCAAGAGGGGATCTTGGAATTGAAATGCCCCAGGAAGATGTGCCAAATATTCAGAAGAATATAATAAAAAGGGCAAATATCGCCGGCAAACCTGTTATCACTGCAACACAGATGCTGGATTCTATGATAAGGAATTTCCGGCCTACAAGAGCTGAAGTGAGCGATGTTGCAAATGCTATTCATGACGGTTCGGACGCATTAATGTTGTCAGGCGAAACTGCTGCCGGGATGTTTCCACTTCAATCCCTGCAAATGATGGTAAGAATTATAAGCAAGACTGAATCAGTTCTTGACTACAGGGAAATCTTACAAAAGAAATTTTCACTTAAAAAAAACAGCATAACAGAGTCAATAAGCTTTGCAGCATGCGAAATTGCAAGCGTTATGGATGCAAGCGCAATAATTTCTGCAACACAGTCGGGAAGCACTGCAAGGCAGATATCAAAAAACAGGCCCGCCAACATGATAATAGGGGCAAGTCCGCATGATTGGGTGATCAGGCAGCTTATGATAAGCTGGGGAGTAATACCTGTAAAAACAGTGTTAACTAAAGACATTGAAAGCATGATAAGCGCTGCTCTTGATTCAAGTTTAAAGCTTAAACTTGTTAAAAAGGGCGAAATGGTAGTGGTAACCGGCGGCGTGATGGTAAATAAACCGGGCAGTACAAATTTTATCAATGTCAATGAAGTAATGTGATTAAATCAGAAATCAAGTTTTCTATGTCTTAGAAGCGGCAGTTCATTTCTTATTTTTTTTAGATATTTTAAATCTATGTCTGCATATATTATCTGTTTTGACGTTCCTGCCTCTGATAAAATTTCCCCCCACGGATTTACTATAAGGCTATGGCCGAAAGCCGTATAAGAGGCTTTATAATCACGGGCAGGGGATGCAAGAGCCAGATAAACCTGGTTATCCAGCGCTCTTGTTCTTGCGGTTATGTGCCAGTGTGCAGGTCCGGTTGTCATATTAAAAGCTGCGGGAATAATTATAAGCTCCGCTTTAAAAAGAGTCATTTTCCTAAGAAGTTCTGGAAATCTTATATCATAGCATATAGCGACGCCAGCTTTGCAGTACTTTGTGTCAAATACAGTTATTTCACTGCCGGCTTTTATTACAGAAGATTCCTGAAAGCATATGCCTCCTTTAACACATACATCAAAAAGATGTATTTTTCTGTGTCTTGCAATTAATTTGCCAAAGCTGTCAAATACAAATGAAGTGTTAAATATATCTTTACTTTCAAGTTCAGGAATTGAACCGCCGATTATATATACTGAATATTTTTTTGCAAGAGAGGAAAGCATGCCGGTTGTAATCCCTGGATACTTTTCTGCAAATAATGGGAAAAATTCCCTGTCATAGGGGCAATTAAACATTTCCGGCAAAACAACAATACCGGCTTTTTTACCGGCTGCCTCAGCTATCATTTCTGCAGCTATGTTAAGGTTTCTTGTTTTATCTTCTGAGACTTTTAACTGGCAAACAGCTATTTTAAATTTATCTTTCAT
>JAFGMJ010000195.1 GCA_016927635.1 Actinomycetota bacterium | reverse complement strand
GCTGTAATTGTCTTATATGTTTTTATGTTTATATTTTTCTGCAGGGAAATACAGGATTTTTTAATAATAAGGCCTTTATGGCAGAGATTTTTATTTACAATATTAATAATAATGCCGGCAGGGTTTTTTATGGGAATACCTTTTCCCGCAGGAATAGAAAAGGCAAAAATAAAAAGAGACCAGATAATACCATGGCTATGGGCAATCAACGGGTGTTCATCGGTTATTGCTTCAATAGCTGCTGTTATGATATCGATTCACCTGGGCTTTCTTGTTGTAATAGCAATTTCTGCAGTTTTATATGTTGCTGCCCTGATAATATATAAGTTTATCTGAGCGGTTTATTCTTTACTTCTCGTTAGAGGTACAAAAATAACACTTGTAATTTCTTTTATAACTATATCTTCACCATCTTTAATGACTTTATATAGAGTCTGGTTCCAGCCTGGAGGGCCGACAGGAATCACCATGATGCCGCCATCTGCTAGTTGTGAAACCAGCGGTTGAGGTATATGGTCGGGTGCGGCAGTGACTATTATGCTGTCAAAAGGTGCAAACTCTTCCCAGCCGTAATATCCGTCATGATTGCTTACTTTTACATTCTCATAAATTTTGAGCCTGTCTTTTGAGGTATTATATAATTGTGGTATGATTTCCACTGTATATACCTGATTGACAATCTCTGCAATTATGGCTGCCTGGTATCCTGAGCCTGTTCCTATTTCAAGTACTTTCTCATCACCTGAAAGCTCAAGCGATTCTGTCATAAGGGCAACTATATAAGGCTGTGATATAGTCTGGCCCATTCCTATATGAAGAGGCCTGTCCTCGTATGCTGAATTCTGCTGTGATTCATCTACAAAAAAGTGTCTTGGAACTTTCAGCATTGACTCTATTACTTTTTCATCTTTAATATTACGTGCAGCTATCTGGTTTTGTACCATATTCATTCTCATTAATTTAAATTTATCATCATCTAAAATTTTTTCCTCTGTAAGTGCCGCTTCTTCATCAGTTTTATTTGTGTTTCTTTCCGGCTCTGCAATTATGCCTGGAGGTGTTTTTGTGATGGCGTTTTTGCTGCATGACAGTACAGGCAGGCAGCAAAAAATTATAAAAAGCGCAAGGGCGACTGGCAAAATAAATTTAAATCCAAAAAACATGCGATTATTTTTTATCTTCATATTTTCATAATAGTAATAAATATTTTTTTATTCAAGTTTACCGGCTTGCTCTATTTTTTATCAAATAATTTTGCATATATCAGGTATGCCGCAGAAAGGTCAATATAATATTTTTGTGCTATAATTTATCAACAAATATAAAAATATTTAGTTAAATGAACTCTTCAGAAAATAAAAACAAGAAAGTCCTTTATATAGAAATCTTTGGAGATCTTGCCACTGCTGCCTTAAAATTTGTTTTTGGCGTTATAGGGCGTTCTTCAGTTATGATAGCTGAAGGATTCCATTCAATAGCAGATACAGCCAACCAGGTTTTTCTATTAATAGGAGTATATAGCAGTAAAAAGACACCGGATAAAAAGCACCAGTTTGGTTATGGAAAAGAAAAATTCTTCTGGGCATTTATCAGCGCAGTATTTATTTTATCAGTCAGCGCAACTTCTGCAGTAAGGGAAGGAATAAGCAAATTAAGAGAGCCCGGTGAAGTATCAAACTTTATATTGAGTTTTTCAATTCTAGGGATTTCTTTAATTTTTCAACTAATAAATTTATTTTTTTCATCAGCATATTTCCGTTCATTGCTTAGAGCAATAAAGATAAAAAAAGGCTTTTTTCATAAACTGGATTACATAAAAGAACCTACTATTATTAACCTGTGGTTTGGTGATATTCTGGCAATAGCAGGAAATATTATCGCTGCATTAATTCTTGTCGCAGTAAAATTGACAGGCAATGCCATTTATGATGGTATTGGTTCCATAATCATTGGTTTGCTGCTTGCCGGTTTTGCTATTTTTTTAATTAAGGATGTCAAGGCGCTTTTAGTCGGTGAAGCAGTTTCTCCCTTAGTTTATAGAAAAATATTTTCCCTGATTTCCCAAAACAGGGATGTAAATGCGGTAGTGAATATTAAAACAATGCACCTTTCACCAACTGAAATCCTGTTGAATGCCGACCTGGAATTTAAGGACGGTTTAAGCACTGAGCAAATAGAAAAAGCCATCGATATAATAGAAAAAAACCTAAAGGAAGAAATAGAAGGGCTTAAACAAATCAATATAGAAGCTGAGCCAAGAAATATTTAATCTTAATTTATACAGCATTATTCCCATTGGATTTTTAACATATTTACAAGAAAATGAAGTATTTGAATAAATAACAGTTTTTTACCATGGCAGGTATTTATAAAAAGCATATAAATTCCGGATTACTTTTCATTCTTGCCAGCATACTCTCAATAATATCTTTTCCCATAAATTTGCTGGTTCTGGCAAATATTATAAAACCGCATAATATAAAGGCATTATGGTATGCAGGTTGGGTTATCCTGCTTTCCGGCCTGGTCCTTGTAGGCCTGGCATATAATCATATCTATATAAGAAAAACAAATGTTTTGATTAAAAGTGGCATCTACAGGTTTATCCGCCACCCTTTATACCTGGGCTGGTCACTGGCTGTATTTATAACCAATATTTTTATAAATCCGCACTGGGTATTTATAATAACAGGAATTACTGGTGCAGTTTTTCTTTATTTAATTGCTGTTAAAGAAGAACAGGATAATATAAAGAAGTTTGGAGATGAGTACAAAGAATATTTAGAATCAGTTCCCAGGATGAATATATTTCTGGGTTTTATTAAAGCAGCAAATAATAAAAGCAAAAAAATACATAAATAATAAATAAACGTACTTTCAAAAATAAACCAGCCATGCCGGGCTGCCTGGGAAAATATATCTCAAATAAGCTGCTTTAAAATTTTGTCTGAAGCCATCTTCCCCGTCATTATTGATGTGGGCAGGCCTGTAGGACTGAAGGCCCACTGCCCGGCCTGAAGCACATCTGGAATAGGGGTATTTATTGAATTTGCAATCTTTGGAAGCCTGGATTCTACAGGCATCTGAGAATTGGTAAAAGCCCATCCTGTAATGGCTCCCTCTGAATTGCCATAATTTTCTGATAGAGTCAATGGTGTTGAAGAAAAACGGCATATTATCTTATTTGCAAAACCCGGATATACTGTTTTGTTAAGCACATCTATGATTATATTTTCAGTAATAGTTTTAAACTCATCATACCATCCCATATCAAATATCTTTTTTGTTATGGAATAATCAAATAACGTACTTATTATAAGGCCTGTTTTACCTTCCGGAGCCAGGTTTTCATCCCTAAGCACCGGACATGATATCTCATAAGAGGTCAGCTTAAAATATCTTTCAAGCCATTTTATTATCTCTTCTTTATTTAAGGTTTTGGCAGAGCCGGCATTTGAAAGGCCCTCTGAATATGGCGTATAGAAAAAGTGCTCAGAAGCAATATCAAAAAAATATTTTTTATCGATATCCAGGCCAAGATATAAGGTAAATATAGAATCTCCGCCTACTTTGCCTGATATGTTTTTTTGCTGATTAATAACTGTGTTTTTAATTTTATAATCCTTGATGGAAGATACATCTGTTATTTTATAAAGAGATTTCAGGTCTGCAGCCCATATAAGTTTTTTATAAGAATATATATTCCCATTTTTATCTGTTAACTGATGCAGCCCTGGTTCCACTTTTATTATCTCTGTATTATTCTTTATATCCGCGCCTTTGTTAAGGGCAAATTCTGCCAGTTTTTCAGGTAGTTTATATGTTCCGCCTTTGGGATAAAAATAATCTGAATAAAGTTTAAAATAACTAAGGGCAAAAAAAACAGGGGTATCTTTAAAAAAGTGCTGGGTAATAATATCGATCAGGGATAGATTTGAAGTCATTCTTTTTAAATAATCATTGACCGGCTCTTTAAGTTTTTCTATCTTTTTTATTGTGGTTATATATTTAAATAACCATGGCAACACAACTTTTATAAAATACTTCCGGTCATTTTTTATATCTAAAAACATAGGATTTTCAATGCCATAAATTATATCTACATAAGACATTATCTTTTTAATTTCAGCAATTATTTCTGCTATTGAGTTAACTTCTGCGGGATAGTATTTGTTAAGCAAATCCTGATAATCAGACAGGCTGTCAATATTTTTAATTCTTATTATGTCATTTTCAAGCCCAATGCTGATATTATTCTTTATAAATTCCATATTTATCCCGAGACTTCGCAGCATTGGGAAAAGCACTCCCGAATTTTCCATTGCTCTTATTCCGCCATCAAAAGTGAAGCCCTCCCTTTTAAAGGAACTTATAAGTCCTCCTGTTTTTTGATTTTTCTCCACAATCAGAACGGAAAGGCCGGATTTAGCAAGAAAAGCAGCCGAGGTAAGCCCTGCTATGCCGGCACCTGCGATAATCACATCGTAATGCATATATCCTCCTCTTCGAAAATCCTTTTTAAGATTTAAATGCGGTCAATTCTTCACTAAGTTCCCAGACCTTCTTTGACATTTCACGGTCAAGCGCACCTGGCGCAGGTTTTTCATCTATTGTAAGATTAAAATACCGGCCACTTGTATCTTTTAATTCAGGCGCTGCAGCAAGATAATATATGGCATCGCCGGCAATAACCGCATCTTTTAAAAAATGCCATATGATATTTTTTGAGTACCATCTGTAAAGCGGCCCATTGTTGTTTCCAATATTTGTTTTAACTTCACCAGGATGCATGGCGTTAATTGTCACCCTTGTTTTTTTTAATCTTTCTGCAAATTCCCACACAGTAAGAAGCTGGGCAGTTTTTGATGCTCCGTAAGCTTTGTAAGGATTATAAAATCTTTTGTCCCAGTTTATATCGTTAATATCAAAACCATTAAATCTGTGGCCCTGGGAATTTATTTGTATTATCCTGGCGCCTGGAGATTTTTTAATCCTTTCCAGGAGCATACTGGTCAATAAAAAAGGTGCAAGATGATTGACGCAAAAAGTCATTTCAAAACCTTCGGTAGTTTTTGTTTTTTTGGTTATAAATATGCCTGCACTGTTAATAAGCAAGTCAATTTTGGGATATTTATTTAGAATTATTTCAGCAGCTTTTTTAACTTCAGGCAAATAGCTGAAATCTGCTAGAACTATATCAATTTTCACATTTGAACGACTATTCAGAAAAGAGCAAACACTTTCAGCTTTCTCTAAATTCCTGGCCACAAGCACCAGGTCAGCACCGCCAGCAGCAAGTTTTTTAGCTGCTTCCAGTCCCACCCCTGAAGTTGCTCCGCTTATAACACAAAGCTTCCCCTCAAGCGATGCATTTGTAGTTTTCTGCTCTGCTTTTCTATTCAAGGCAAATTCAAGCCTCTCAGGCACTTTAAATTTCAACATTACTCCTTATAAAAGAACATATTTAACCAAAGATTTTTTTCATAAATTTTCTATAGGCGATTCTAAAGCCTGGTATTTTGTTAAAAATATCGCCCCAGAGATCAAAATAATCCCGCTGTTCAATTATTCTTCCATCTTCATGAAGCTTAAGCCTGGTGCAGCCAAAAATAGGAGAGTTGGGAGACTTGCGAAAAACCATTGTCATTTTCCATTCCAGGAAAATAATATTATCTTCCTGTGCTATTGAATAAATATCCATTGTAAGTTTTTCACACCTTTTTGTAAGACGCTTGCACATTTCTTTAAATGCATTTATGCCCTCTATTTTCTGGATGGAATCCTGGAAAACAATATCCGGATGGTAATAAGGAAAAAGGTGTTCCCAGTCAGGTTTGCCTTCAGAATTGTATGTTTTTGACCAGAGACTTCTAACAGTATCAACTGTTAATTTTAAATTTTCACT
>JAFGMJ010000194.1 GCA_016927635.1 Actinomycetota bacterium | reverse complement strand
CCCACAGATTCTCATCAATGCTATATGGTGATTTTTTTGTAACATTTATCATTATTTTATTTTTTGCCGCATATTCTATCGCTTCATCTCTTGTGAGCTTCCATTCCCTAAGCGGCGCTATTATTTTCAGTTCCGGGTTCAAACTCCTTATGCCCACATCAAACCTGACCTGGTCATTTCCTTTTGCGGTGCAGCCGTGGGCAATTGCATCCGCTTTTTCCTCATCAGCGACTTCAACAAGCTTTTTAACGATAAGCGGCCTTGCAAGCGCAGTTGCAAGCACATAATTTTTTTCGTATTTCAAATTGGCTTTTATGGCGGGAATTATAAAATCTTTTAAAAATTCATCCTTTGCATCAATTATCCTTGCTTTTAACGCACCGTTTAAAGAAGCCCTGCTGTAAGCCTCATTCAAATCATCAGGCTGGCCGCAATCTATTAAAACCGCAATAACATCCATATCATGATTTTCTTTTATCCATTTTATGGAGACCGAGGTATCAAGCCCTCCTGAATATGCAAGTATTGCTTTTTTACTCATATATATTCATTATCCCTTCCGTTTGTTTTTTCTATTTTAATAAGCATTATATGCCCCATAATTTAAAACCCCCTGAAAAGATTAACTATTTTCCCTGCGCTTATATGGTTTTCAATAACACATATTATGGTATCATCGCCGGCAACTGTGCCCAGTATTTCATCAAAATTTGAGCCGTCTATCGATGCAGCCACTCCCTGCGCTTCACCGGGGTTAGTTTTTATAACGATTATATTATGAGCCCGCTCAACAGATATCACAGATTCCCCAAACTTTGATTTGACTTTTGCGATGCCAAACTGTGGGTCACCTGTAAATTTTGAACTCAATGAATAATACTCATTTTGCTGCGCATCCCTTACCTTTACCAGGTTTAAAAATTGAATATCCCTCGACACTGTTGCCTGGGTTATATTAAAACCTTTTTTTTCAAGCTCTGAGATAAGTTTCTCCTGTGAAGATATTTTGCTGTTTTTTATTATTTCCCTGATAGCTTTTAATCTTTCACTTCTTTTCATTTTATAAGTAACCCCTTACATATTTTCTGAGAAAAGATATACCAGAAGCGCTTTCTGGGCATACAGCCTGTTTTCAGCCTGCTGCCACACAATTGAATGTTTACTGTCAAGAACTTCTGAGGTTATTTCCTGCTCCCTGTGCGCAGGGAGGCAATGCATTACCCTGGCCTCAGGCCTGGCATATTTTAAAAGCTTTTTATTAATCTGGAAAGGCTGAAGTTTTCTGATTTTTTCCTCTGAATCTTTATCGCCCATACTTATCCACACATCAGTATATATTATATCTGCGCCTGAAACTGCTTCCACCGGATCGTGTATCAGTTTTATTCTGCTGCCGCTTTTTTCTGAAATGCCCATTACATATTCGAGCATATCTCTTGAAGGCACATATTCCGGGCTGCAGCCCAATGAAATATCTATTCCCAGTTTTGCAAAACCTATCATAAGGCTGTTTGAAACATTGTTGCAATCACCCAGCCAGGTAAATTTTAAATCTTTATCAAGAAGCCCCAGCTCGCTTATTGTAAAAAGATCAGAAAGGGCCTGGCATGGATGATAAAGATCTGTCAGCCCGTTTATAACTGAAATGTTGCTGCAGCCAGCAAAGGTCTGGGCTTTCTGGTGCTCAAATGTCCTTATTACCAGCCCGTCAAGATACATTTCAAAAATCTTTGCACTGTCCTCTATTGTCTCCCCTCTTTTTATCTGCAAAGAAGATACGTCAAGATATATACAGTTTCCGCCAAGCTGGGAAATTGCCACCTCAAAGGAAAGTCTTGTCCTTGTCGAATGTTTTTCAAAAAGCATTGCAATATTTTTGCCCTTTAATTTACCATCATACAGGCTTCCGTTTTTTTTCATTTCAGATGAAAGGCTGAGAAGATACTGTATTTCCTCTTTTGAATAATCCTTAAGTGTTAAAAAATCTTTCTTTTTTTTAATTATTGATTTATCTGTCTCAAGATCTATTTTTAAATCATGCATTTTTTACCTGCCCTGTATTAAAATTATAAATCTGCACATTTTTATCCAGGCTAAACAACTCAAGCTTGGAAATTTTTTAGATTCTTTGAAAGCCATTTTATAAGTGTATCTATATTCTTTTTTGAAATCACCAGTGTCGGAAGAAATCTCAGGGTTGAGGGTGATATTTTATTAATGACAATTTTATCTTTTAAAGCCCTTTCTACAATTTCTCCTGCGACAGGCTTTAATAATTCAAGCCCTATCATCAGCCCCAGTCCCCTTATATCCTTAATTATTGTGTTTTCTTTCTTTAATTTTGCCAGCCTTCCTGCAAAATACTTCCCAAGGTTAAAGGCTCTGTATGCAAGCCTGTTTTTAATAATATATTCTATAACTGCAATTCCGGCTGCGCATGAGGCTGCATTACCGCCAAAAGTAGAGCCGTGGCTGCCAGGCGTAAAAACTGAGCTTATTTCATCATTTGTAACTATGGCGCCAAGGGGCATGCCTCCTCCAAGGCTTTTTGCAAGCACCAGTATATCAGGAACTATATCGTAATTCTCATATGCAAACATCCTGCCCGTTCTTGCAAAACCTGTCTGGACTTCATCCAGTATAAGCAGCACCCTTTTTTTGCTGCAAAGCTCCCTGAGACTTTTCATGAAATTATTGTCAGATACGTTTATGCCTCCTTCACCCTGGACAGGCTCGATAATTACCGCGCATGTGTCATTATCTATCTTTTCTGCAACAGAATCTATATCATTTAAATTGGCATAATCAAAACCTCCAAGCAGCGGCTGGTATATTCTCTGTTTTTCTTCCTGGGCCGTTGCTGAAAGAGCTCCCATTGTCCTGCCGTGAAAAGATCTGTTAAATGAGATTATTTTAAACCTGTTCTGGCCATACTTTTCTTTTGAGTACTTTCTTGCCAGCTTAACTGCGCCTTCAACTGCTTCGGTCCCGCTGTTTGCAAAGAAAACTTTGCTGCCGAATCCGGTTATGTTGCAGAGCATTTCTGCCAGCCTGACCTGCCTGGTATTATAATATATATTTGATGGCTGAATTATATTTTCAACCTGTTTTTTTATTGCATTGACAACAAGCCTGTTGCTGTGTCCAACGTTAAGGCAGCCATAACCGGCAATAAAGTCCAGGTATTTATCGCCGTTTGCATCCCAGAGATACTGCATTTTGGCCCTTGTAAAAACCACTGGAAGCCTGGAATAAGTAGCCATAAGGTATTTGCTTCCTTCTTCAAATACTGCGAGGTTGTTGTCCTTGGAATCTTTAACCATTAGATTTTTTTCCTTTTGTCATATTTATAATAGCTCTGTATTTTTTTAAAATAAATTTCTTTTACTGTTTCTCTTTTGTTTATAAAATATTCAATTAAAGGGTTATCATCGTACCTATGCCTTTATCGGTAAATATCTCAAACAGTATGGAATGCTGCGCTGTGCCGTTTAAAATATGGGCCCTTTGTACCCCGTCTTTGAGTGAATCCATACAGGCTTTTACCTTTGGTATCATGCCTGCACTTATCTGCCCGTTTTCTATCATCAGTTCACATCTGGCTGCAGATAGCTTTGATATCAGTTTTTTATCCCCTCCGTCGCTGCCACCGTTTAACATTATGCCGTCTACGTCTGTAAGCAGTATCATTTTCAAAGCCTTAAGCGAAGCGGCAACTCGGCTGGCGCATGTGTCTGCATTTATATTATAAATATTTCCATTTAAATCTGTGCCAAGCGTAGCTATTACAGGTATGTAATCATTTGCCAGTATATTTTTTATAAAATCTGCATCAATTCCGGTTATATCACCAACATAACCGAGATCTTTAGCCACTCCATTTTTTATGTACTGCTTCTTTTTGCATTGTATGAAATTGCCATCATTTCCGTTTACACCCATAGCAGTTTTACCATGCTTATTTAAAAATGAGACGATTTTAGTATTTATGCTGCCTATAAGCACCATTTTAACTATATCCATTGCGTCGGCCCCTGTCACCCTCATGCCGTCTATAAATTCAACCTGTATATTTTTTTCTTTCATCAGGGCCGTTATCTGCTTTCCACCGCCGTGAAGAAGCACAACTTTTATGCCCACATACTTCATAAGTATCACATCGTCCAGCACGCTTTGCATTATCCCGTCGTTTTCCATCATAGAGCCGCCAATTTTTACCACGACGATTTTATTGAAATATTCTTTTATGTATGGCAGGGCCTCAAGCAATACCTTTGCTTTGTCCAGGTATACATTTTCTATTATATTTTCATTTTCCCCATAATATACAATATCATCCATTCAAACCTTCTTCTTCATCAAAACCAAACTTTATATTCATGTTCTGCACCGCCTGGCCGGCTGCCCCTTTAACAAGGTTGTCTATAGCGCTGAAAAGTTTCAGGGTATCTGTTCTTTCATCAAAGCAATACCCGATATGGCAGTAATTTGTATTTACCACATCTTTTAACTGGGGTATTTTTTTGCCTGTAAAACTAATAAAGCGGCTGCCTTTATAGTACCATTCAAATATGCTTTCTATGAGGCCGTTGATACTGCCGGCTACATGAAAGCGGCCTGATTTTTCCAGGCATGCGCCTGCATCCATGTCCAGTTTGCAGTAAACAGAAGTAAATATCCCCCTTGTTACGGGAAGCAGATGCGGAGTAAAAGATACCGCCATCCTGCAGCCTGAGATTTTTTCAAGCTCCTGTTCTATCTCGCCGATATGCCTGTGCTCAAGAGGCGAATATGCATAAAAGTTTTCATTTACGCTACAGAAAAGATAATCATCTTTTAATTTCCTGCCAGCGCCTGAAACCCCTGATTTTGCATCTATGTTGATATCTTTAATGCTGAAAAAGCCGCAGTCCGGATAAGGCGGTTTTGTTTTTTTATCAGCGTCGTATGCCGAACAGGCCATCATTATCGGGGCAAGACAGAGAAGCACAGATGTCGGATAGCAACCGGGATTAGCAATGTTTTTTGCATTTTTTATTTTTTCATGATTTATTTCAGGCAGGCCGTAGACAAAGCCCTCAAGAAGTTCTTTGGCGGCATGTTCAATACCGTACCACTTCATATAATCCAGGGGATCATGCAGCCTGAAGTCGCTTCCTATATCTATTATAGTGCCCTTAAAGTCCGTGAGATATTTTTTTGCAAACTGCATGGACATGTGAGGAGGAAGACATAAAAATGCAACGTCAATTTTTTTAAAATCCTCTGAAGCGATTTCATCTGTTGCTTTAAAAATTAAATCATGGCAACCAGTGCCCGGCTGAAGATCAGACAGAGGGGTTTGCCTGTAAGTATTTGATGTTATCAGACTTACAGCAGCGTATTTATGCCTGCAAATTATTTTTATAAGCTCAAGGCCTGTATATCCTGAAGCGCCTATTACTGCCGTTTTGATTTTACTGTCCATTATCCCGGATTTCTTATTAAATATTTTTGCATATTATACATAAATAATAAATATTATGCAAATATTTAAATAAATGGGATCATTG
>JAFGMJ010000019.1 GCA_016927635.1 Actinomycetota bacterium | reverse complement strand
TTATCTTTAGCAAGAAGTTTAACATTCGATAATTTTTCAATCTTTTCAACTACCGGCAAAAAAAATCCTGTCTTAAATACAGAGGGGTTTTTTCCAAGTACCGCGGCAATTCTTTCAAGCCCCATACCGGTATCAATATTTTTATTTGGCAGTTCTTCATATTTTTTACCGTTAAAATTATACTGTGTAAAAACCAGGTTCCATATTTCAAGATATCTTCCACAGTCACATTCCGGTGAACAGGAATCACGACAGCATCCGTAATCACTTCCAAAATCATAGTATATTTCAGTGCATGGTCCGCATGGCCCTGTATCACCTGCAGGACCCCAGAAATTATCGCTTTTTCCATACCGGTATATCCTGTCATTTTTGATGCCATGCCCTATCCATAATTGAATTGCTTCTTTGTCCTCAGCAATATCCTCGTCTCCTGAAAAAACTCCCACGGCAAGTTTTTCAAGTGGAATATGCAAAACATCAAGAAGAAATTCAAGCGCAAAGTCTATTGCTTCTTTTTTAAAGTAGTCAGCAAAAGCAAAGTTACCAAGCATTTCAAAAAATGTAAGATGCTGATCCGTTGTGCCTACCCTGTCTATATCGCTTGTCCTGAAACATTTCTGCACAGTAGCAATCCTTGGACTGGGCGGTTTTTGTGTACCAAGATAATATGGCTTGAACTGCTGCATCCCGGCAGTGGTGAGCAGAACACTGGGATCATTTACAGGCACCAGGCTTGCCGAGGGCATAATAAGATGGCCCCTGTTTTTAAAATAATTTAGAAAAATTTTTCTTATGTCCATAGTTTATAAATTTTACAGTATTACAGTTAAATTTCCTAATCAGTTCTTGAAATTTTTAATAAAAATCTGCAACACTATGCATTCTTTTAATAATTGTGTAATAAGCCTTAGAAATCCGGGTTGCAGAACATAATAAAAAAGGATACTCCGTTAAGCCGTAACCTTAGAGGTTTTTTATATGCCCGACCCCATTATCTAAGATCAGCTCTCCTGTCTGCTTTATAAGTCCTGAATTAACAGGCATGTACGCTGCAAACTAAGTTTGAGCATATAATGTAATTTTGTTGGCAAAAAAATTAACCTTGGCTACGAGAAAAACAGAGTACCATAAATATATTAGCACAGTCGTTAAATTTCTTCAATTTGAAGAAAAATCAGTGAAAATATATTAATGAATTTCTAAGGAAGAAAAATTTTGTATATCTTTCCGTCAAATGCTGCAATATAAAGCTCGTTTTCCTCATCAACTCCAAATGTACTTATATTCAACCCGCTTTTTAGAAGGGTAAAATTAATTATGCTGCCGCCCTCAGCATATGCAAGCCCCCAGATATAGCCGGTAACAAAATCTGCGTATATATATAAGCCGCGCAATGCTTCAATATCTCCATAATACACATATCCGCCGGTAATTGACTTTCCCAGAGGATGCTCGTATTCATAAACTGGAAGCTCAAGCCCTTCAGGATTACAGCCTGATGGCGGATTAAAACAATAGCTTCCCTCCATGATGTTCCACCCGTAGTTTTTGCCATTTTCTATTATATTTATTTCTTCAACTTTATTCTGTCCCACGTCAGCTGCCCATAGGCTCCCAGTTCGCAAATCAAAGCTGAATCTCCAGGGATTCCTCAACCCGTATGCATAAATTTCCTCTCTGTAATCCTGCTTATTTGCTTTAAAGATATTGCCGGAAGGAATCGCATAATTTAAACCACCCTCTTTATTTTTTACATCTATCCTCAGTATTTTTCCCAGCAGCGATTTTAAATCCTGGCCGTTTCCCCCAGGATCACCTGAGCCTCCGCCATCACCTGTAGAAATATAAAGGTAGCCGTCATCAGGGCCAAACGCAATTTGTCCTCCATTGTGGTTTGAAAAAGGCTGAGGAATGGAAAGAATAATATCTTCGCTTTCTGCGTCAGCTAATATACCTGCCAGGCTGGTTTTAAATCTTGAAATGACAGTACTTTCCACGTTTGTATAATTAACATAAATAAGACCGTTATCTTTAAATTCAGGGTCAAAAGCAAGGCCCAAAAGCCCTTTTTCCCCGCCGCTTGAAACTCTGTCGCTAATATCAAGAAACAGTTCTTTTTTTGAAGGGTTATTTGCGCTTATGGTAAATATCTTTCCCTTCTGCTCAACTATAAACAGTCTTTTTGAGCCGTCATTTGGATTCTGTAAATCAACAGGTTTTTCAAATTCAATGCCGTTAAAGGCGTCCTTTAATATGAATTTTTCTTCAAGCTTTCCAATCAGCTCAAGGTCTAAAGAAATAATATCTCCATTCTGCCCGCTGGCACCGATTTTTTCTGCACCGCCTGCAATATTTTCATTCCCTTTTTCTTCACCGTTTTCAGCATCTGGAGATTTATTTTCAACCTGGTTTGCCTCACTTACTTTTTTTTCATCCTGTTTTATTTGCGGCTTTTTCTGCAATGGCGAGCACGATGGCAGCAGGATAAAGCATATCATAATAACTGTGATA
>JAFGMJ010000193.1 GCA_016927635.1 Actinomycetota bacterium | reverse complement strand
TCCATACATGTAAAAAAATAATAAAATATACGTTTACATTATTTCTTGCAGCTTTTGTTTGGGCTAGTTGCTTTATTATGATTCCTGATAAGGTTTATGGAATGACTTTGCAGGAGCTAAGTAACCAGATATCAGCATTGTCAGGTGAAGAGGAAGCCCTGATTGAAGAAATAATCATGGTTGAGGCAGCAATAGACTCCACTAAAAACGAAATTTCAAATCTTGACCTTAAAATAAGCAATATAAAGGATGAGCTAAAAGAATTAAATTCACAAAGGGAAGCCCTTGAAAAAAGTATTAAACAAAAGAGGAACCTGCTTGAAGAAAGAATAGTATATTCATACAAATACAGCCAAAATAGTGTAGTAAAAATGGTTATGACGGCCAGGGATATTAATGAATTCATATCTGTAGTATACCTGATGAAAAACATTATGCAGCAGGAGGCCCAGCTTCTCGAATCCATACGCCTTGATAAGGAAAATTATGACAGGAATATGAGAAAATCAGAAGAAAAGAAAAACGAACTCGAAAACACAAAAGCGCAGAAAGAAAAAGAGCAGGAAAAACTTGAAGCAAATCTTGAAAAAAATGCATTTCTTCTTAAAAAAGTAAAAAAGGAAAAGACAAGCGTGCAGCAGACGCTTGCGGCAATAAAGCAAAGAATAGCAGAAATACAGCCCCAGGGCGTTACCTTGACCGGTGAATGGGCAATGGTGGCAACGGCATATTTTGCAGGAGGCGGCGGCCTGAATGGAAATGGCATTACAGCTACCGGCCTTCGGGCAAGAAAAGGCCTGGTAGCAGTAGATCCAAAGGTGATCAGGCTGGGCACAAAGCTTTATATTGACGGATACGGCCTGGCAATTGCAGCAGACACAGGAGGCTGGATAAAAGGTAACAGGATAGACCTTTGTTTTGACACTTTGGAAGAATGCTACCGTTTTGGTAGAAGGAAAATCTATGTTTACCTTGCAGAATAAATATTTTAGACTGTAAAAAGCTTAAGCGTTAAAACAAGGAATAATTATATTATTGTGAAAAGTCTTGAAAGCGTTTTGAAATCTGATAAATATTTCTCTTCTGTTATCAAACCTTTCGTAACATCTTTTGGATGGTAAAACGGTACAAGTTTAAATGAAGGATTCTCAAAAAGCCTCATATGTAGCCTGGACATATCATTGTAATTTTTTTCTATTGAAAAAAACCGCTCCAGTATGATCTTGGTTGCGCTCAGGCCAAGCGATATAATCAGGTGAGGCGTAATTATTGAAATTTCCTCTGTCAGGTAAGTAATGCAATTAGCAATATGTTCAGGTAATGGTTTTATAAGATCGGGTTTTTGCCTGGAGTTATCTTTTTTAAGCTTCCTGGGCGTGCATTTTACCAGATATGTTAAAAATGTGTCCTTATCAGTTGAAAGCCCCACTTCTTTCAATACTTTCCTAATAAGCATGCCCTCCTGGTCGTGGGTAAAAGGGATGCCATCGATTTCAGCTCCTTTGTCAGAGGGATAATAGCCTATAATAATGAGTTTTGCGCTTGCTGCGCCTGTTCCAGGAACCGGCTGCTTTCTTGTGCTTGATAAGTCAAGGCATTTTTTGCAGAATTTTATTTCTTCGCAGAGATTCGTTAAACTTTTTTTTGGACTTATTGGCATTATTGTTTTTATTATACATTATCACAATGGTGTAGTAAATAAAGTTTTGCTTAAATTTTTCAATTTTGCTCTTCGTTTTTAGAAAAATCGTCTTCATCTCCAGAAATGGGACCAGCTGGATAGCGGTAATGACCTTTTATGACTGAAAGTCCAAGAATATCATTTTCCACTGTATAGCCCGGATCTATGTAATTGTAAATCATTTTCGGCACTCCTTTTCTGGTCGTAAAATCAGATATTATACCCATATTATCTGTAATGCCATCCTTATCCATATCAAAAAATACCACATCCCCGGGAAGCCACTGCTTTAAATTCATGCTTTCTTCAGGTTTAAAAGTCAGTATAAGCTCCTGGGCATTTCTTGAGAAAAACACTTCAAGATTCTGAATCCTTCTATAATCTATATTTGCGTCAGGATACCTCTGTGCCCATATTTTTTGCAGAGGATACTGGTCATAGTTTTCACTTATGTCCCGATTTACAAGTTCCATCAAATTAAATCCTGCAGCTTTATATGCTCTGGCGATTATATCTGTACACAATGCAAACCCGGCAGGAGGGTCTCCTCCATTATAATAATTTGGCTCATCTGAGCCTTCGCTGAATATGTTTAACGCAGGTTCAAGAAGCTGGGATTTGGCGCCAAGCAGTATATCTTTCTGGTCATTTATACCGTCTGAATCCATGTCTGTGGTAATGCCAGTATTATCCATATCTATATACCTGAATCTTGGAAGAAGTTCCTGAAGGGCTGTAGGGGGGCTATATTCCTTTTTGAAGGTAAACTGGCTGACACTTACTGCAATTGCAAGCACAATTATAAGTATAAGTATTACTATAAGCATTATTTTTAG
>JAFGMJ010000192.1 GCA_016927635.1 Actinomycetota bacterium | reverse complement strand
TATTTATAAGTACATTTTTTTTTAAACACTGTTTATAATATCAATATAAATAAAGTTTTTAAACTGCATATTTAAACAAAATTTATGATTTTATTATTTTAAATAAAAAATAAATATCATTGAACAGGAGAATTGCTATGAAAAAGACTACTTTTGGGATTTTAATCGGCACCAGGGGGTTTTTTAACCCAGAACTTGCAAAACAGGGCAGAAAAGAGGCCATATCTGTAATGGAAGAGCTTGGCTTTGATCATGTGATACTTTCAGAAGGTGATACAAGATTTGGCGTTGTGGAAACCATGGATGATGCTAAAAAGTGCGCAAAACTATTCAGGGATAATTATGAGAAAATAGACGGAGTAGTAGTATGCCTTCCAAATTTCGGTGATGAGATAGGGGTAGCAGCCACACTTGATATTGCAAAGCTTGATGTGCCAGTCCTGGTACAGGCATCAGATGACGAGCTTGATAAAATGGATATAGACAGAAGAAGGGACTCATTTTGCGGTAAATTATCTGTATGCAATAATCTTTACCAGTACAAAATACCATTTACCAATACAAGCATTCATACATATCCAATAAGCAGCCAATATTTCAGGGAAGATTTAAAATATTTTGCAAGTGTTTGCAGGGTAGTAAAGGGCTTAAAAAATGCAAGGCTTGCCCAGATTGGCACAAGACCTGCAGCTTTCCAGACAGTAAGGTATTCAGAAAAACTTCTCCAGGACTCTGGCATTACCGTGGTACCGGTGGATCTTTCCGAAATAATAGCAGCTGCAAACTCCCTTAAGGATAGTGACAGTTCTGTAAAGGCAAAAATCTCTGAGATGAAAGCTTATGGAAGTATAGCAGCAGATATTAAGGAGGAAAATATAATAAAATCTGCAAAACTCAGCCTTGCAATGGAAAAATTCATTTCTGATAATGAATGCGTTGCAGGAGCAATGCAGTGCTGGTCATCCATTGAGCAAAATTACGGCTGCGCCTCATGCCTGCCCATGAGCATGCTATCGGACAAGGGCATACCAATGGCATGCGAAACAGACATAGCAGGTGCTGTTTCGATGTATGCAATGTATCTTGCATCAGGACAGCCCTCAGGATATCTTGACTGGAACAATAATTTCGGCAATGACAGGAACAAATGTGTCAATTTTCACTGTTCAAATTTTCCAAAGAAATTTATTGCTAAAGAATTTGAGATATCAAACCTTGATATTTTAGGAAATAACATTGGTTATGAAAAATGTTTTGGCGCATGCAAAGCAAATATAGCTCCCGGTGAGATGACTTTTGCAAAAATATCAACTGATGAGCGCTGGGGTGTTATAAAAACATATTTTGGCCAGGGCGAGTTCACTGATGATTATGTGGATACTCATGGAGGAAGGGTAGTCTGCAGGATTGAAAACCTGCAAAAACTTTTGGATTACATGTGCACAAACGGTTTTGAGCACCATGTTGCAATGAATAGGTCCAGGGTCGCTTCAGTGCTGAATGAGGCATTTGAAAAATATATGGGCTGGGAGACTTACTGGCATAAATAATATGCATGGATTTTAATTTTGTAAAATTATGGCGTTTCAGTTAAATAGCAGAAAAGGTATTGACATTATAAATAATTATCCCAATAAATACTGGAGGCAATAAATGGGCGATGATAAATATGCAATTGGCCTTGATTTTGGAACAGATTCAGTTAGGGCTCTTCTTGTAAATGCTGAAAACGGAAAAGAAGAAACCACTGCAGTATCAGATTATAAAAGATGGGCTGAAGGCAAATA
Source organism: Actinomycetota bacterium (assembly GCA_016927635.1). Classification (GTDB taxonomy): domain Bacteria; phylum Actinomycetota; class Humimicrobiia; order Humimicrobiales; family Humimicrobiaceae; genus VGAZ01. The sequence continues at coordinate 2,665 of JAFGMJ010000192.1, read as the reverse complement.
CCAGGATCCGGCCTCAAATATATTCAGGCATCATCCCCTTGACTATCTTGAGTCGCTTGCTCAGGTAATTAAAGATTGCCTGTCTGGTGTTTCAAAATCCATTGCTGATAATATTATAGCAATAGGAATAGACACAACAGGCTCAACACCGGCGCCAACTGACAGGCAGGGAAATATACTTTCATTAAAAAAAGAGTTTGCAGAAAACCCGAATGCCATGTTTTTACTGTGGAAAGACCACAGCGCAACAGAGGAAGCAGGGCTTATAAACAATACTGCCAAAAACTGGGGGGGGGTAGACTTTACAAAATACTCCGGGGGAGTTTATTCCTCAGAATGGTTTTTTTCAAAGATACTTCAAATATTGCGAATTGACAGAGATGTAAGAGAGCAAGCTTACTCCTGGGTTGAGCTTGCCGACTGGATTCCTGCTGTTTTAACAGGTAATACATTGCCTGAAAATATCAAAAGAAGCAGATGTGCTGCAGGGCATAAGGCAATGTGGCACAAAGATTGGAACGGACTGCCGCCTGAAGAATTTCTTATAAAAGTGGACCCGCTTCTGTCCGGTCTTCGTGACAGGCTTTACACACAAACATATACTTCAGACACCCCTGCAGGAAAACTATCAAAAGAGTGGGCAGAAAAACTTGGGCTAAGTACAGATGTTGTTATTACTGTTGGCGCCTTTGATGCCCATATGGGAGCAGTGGGGGCAAAGATATCCGAAGGCGTGTTTGTCAAGGTAATCGGTACAAGCTGCTGCGATATGGCAGTGGGCAAAAAAAAGAAAGATGAAAAATTAATTTCAGGCATATGCGGCCAGGTGGATGGCTCCATACTTCCGGATATGATTGGCTATGAGGCAGGCCAGTCATCTTTTGGCGATGTTTATGCCTGGTTTAAGGATGTTCTTTCATGGCCTTTAAAGGAGCTGCTTGAAAAAACTAAAAACTTAGATAAAGATACTGCAAAAAAGCTTTCCATTGAGGTTCAAAATAAGATAATTCCAGAAATAGAAAAACAATGCATGAAAATAAGACCTGAAGAAACAGGCCTTATTGCCCTTGAATGGTTAAATGGAAGACGCACTCCTTATGCAGACCAGAAGCTAAAAGGAGCAGTTGCAGGGCTTTCCCTTGGCTCTGATGCGCCAAAGATATACAGAAGCCTGGCTGAGGCAACTGCATTTGGCTCAAAGGCAATAATTGAAAGGTTTAAAGCTGATGGCCTTGTAGTAAATGAAGTTGCAGCAATAGGGGGAATAACAAAAAAATCACCTCTTGTAATGCAGATACTTGCAGATGTACTTGATATGCCTGTAAAGGTAGCAGAGTCTAGCCAGTCAGTGGCTTTAGGTGCTGCAATTTTTGGAGCAGTGGCTGCAGGCTATTATAAGGATATATACCAGGCGCAACAAAAAATGGCAAGCCCATTTATAAAGACATATATGCCAATTGATAAGAATGTAAAAACATATAAAAGATTATACGGGCTTTATATTGAACTTGGCACAAAGCTTGAGGATTTTTTAAGAAAGCTATAAATATTATATGAAAGATAAAAACCTTATAAAGTTAAAAGAGCAGGCCTACGCTGCAAACATGTCGATTGTGCGGCATAACCTTGTTATATTTACTTTTGGAAACGTATCTGCAATAGACAGGCAGAAGGGTGTAATTGCAATAAAGCCAAGCGGAGTAAATTATGATAAATTAAAACCGCAGGATATGGTTTTAATAGATATGGATGCAAACAAACTTGAAGAAGGCCTAAATCCATCGTCTGACACAAGGACTCATATTGAGCTTTACAGGGCTTTTAAAGAAATTGGAGGCGTTGCACATACACACTCAAGTTATGCAACTGTATTTTCACAGGCACTGCTTCCTTTAAAATGTCTTGGAACAACACATGCAGACTATTTTTATGGAGATATTCCATGCACAGAACCGGTACCTGATGCTGCAATTGAAAAAGATTATGAAAAAGAAACAGGTGTTTTAATTGTTGAAACATTTAAATCCCTTGGGCTAGACTACAGGCATATAAAAGCATGCCTTGTAGGATGTCACGGGCCTTTTAGCTGGGGAGAAAGTGCAGATGATGCTGTATTTGCAAGTGCAATACTTGAAGAAATTGCAATGCAGAATCTATATACACAGCTTATAAACCCTTATGTCAAATCCATAAAAAAGACTCTTCTTGATAAGCATTATAAAAGAAAACACGGAAAAGACGCATATTACGGACAGTAGGAAAATACAGGATAAAAAACATTTTAAATTAACAGGAAAATATTTTTTAGTCAGGGTATTGCTGCACCAGAACATATAAATAAACAGGTAAATCTGCCAGAAATAATAATACTAATTCTTTATAAATATAAATGCTTTGAAAGAGCTGAATCGGAATAGTTATATGGCGTTTTTGTGATACCGATATGCATTTTTTGATTATAGCGGAGACAATGGCCGTGGCGGCCTGCTTACAGCAGACAGGCAATCCTCCACGGTCATATACCTGTTTATAATATCTTTATATTCCATTATTCTTCCACACCCCGGGCATGCAAGATTGCATTTAAAAAGAGGCTCCGGCATAAGAACGAAGGGTATATATTTATTATTGCGCTTAATTATTCAGGACAATAAGCCGCTTAATA
>JAFGMJ010000191.1 GCA_016927635.1 Actinomycetota bacterium | reverse complement strand
TTTCAGAGATAAATAAAAATATTTTAAGTTATATGATTACTTATAAAAGTTATATGATTTTTAATTACGTTAATTTTAAAAAATACTGCATATGTTGTCAACATTTTTAACTAGATTTTAAAATATACAAACTTTTTATGCTATCTTTTATGTGAATTCTTTATAATCTTTTAAAAATTCTTTTACAGCATTATTATCTTCTTCATCAAGTGTTATTTCTCCTGCTTTTGCATTTTCTGCAGCCTGTATCTCATTTCTTGCTCCCCTAAGCGCAATTACCTGCTCCTGTTGAATAAAATAAGCAATTATAATATTGCCTATTGTACATTTATGTTTGTCTGCAGAAGGACCTATATATTTTTTTAAAAGTTCATTTGCAGCTTTTATTTTTTCAGGTTTAAACCTGTCTCCCCCAAACAATAATCTTGCGTCATCAGTAGTAAATTTCCTAGACGGGTCAAGCTTTCCTGTAAGCAGGCCCATTGCAAGAGGGCTGTATGCAAGTAAGGCCGTATTGTTTTGTCTGCACCAGGGCAAAATTTTATCCTCTAATCCAGTATCAATTACGCTGTATTGTTCCTGGTCAGCATCAATAATGCCGTGCTTTGAAAAATCATCTAATAAATCCACATTTACATTTGATAGGCCTATTGCTCTTATCAGGCCTTTTTCTTTTAATTCATTTAAAGCTTCCATTGTCTCTTCAGAAGATGTGTTGGGATCGGGCCAATGCGTTATATAAAGATCGATATAATCAGTGCCAAGCCTTAAAAGGCTTTCCCTGATTTCCTTATTTATGGAATCTTTTTTAAGATTCCTGTATACATCAATAGTCTCATTTTTACCTGCCACAGGAAATTTATAGTGCAAAAACTCATATTTTTTACCCCAAACAAGACCGCATTTGGTAGCAATTACAACGCTGCCCCTTTTATTCTTAATTATCCTGCTGATAATTTTTTCAGCAAGGCCAAATCCATAAGCTGGCGCCGTATCTATAAAATTAATACCGTTTTCAATTGATGCCCTGATGGCTTTTTCGGCTTCGATCTCATCCGTTCCGCCCCAAAAAATGCCCCCTATGGCCCAAGTACCCAAAGCGACTGCAGAAACCCTGAGGCCTGAAGTTCCCAGTGTTTTAAATTTCATCTTGGTTGTCCTTGCAAAGAGTATTCACATTATTAAAAAATATTTTTATTTTTTACACCGGGCATCGCTTATTAACCTATTTTCGCCTTGTAAAATTATCTATTACAACAGCAACACATATTACAATACCCTTTACTATCAGCTCGGTGTAATATTGTGCCCCAAGAAGAGTCATGCCGTTATTTAAAACACCCATAATCATAGCACCAACTATTGTTCCCATTATCGTGCCTCTGCCTCCAGCCAGGGCTGTGCCACCAAGTATGACTGCAGCTATTGTGTCAAGCGCAAATGTCTCACCTATTGTCGGTATTCCATGTGCGAGCCTGCCTGATATTATAAATCCGGCTGCGGCTGCCATTATGCCCATAAATACATAAGCAATCATTTTAGTAACAGATATATTTATTCCTGCAACTCTTGCAGCTTCAGGATTGCCCCCTACAGCTCTTATGTTATATCCAAAAATAGTTTTGCTGAAAAGAAACCAGCAAAAAAGTAATAGCACCGCAGTAATTATCACAGGGCTTGGAATGCCTATAACACTACCTTCCGCAAAGATAATCTTGAAAGTTTCAGAATTTATCGGTACCGGACGCCCTCCTGTAAGCAGCAAGCTTATCCCCCTGTAAATAAACATTGTGGCAAGAGTCATCAGCAGCGGTTCGATTCTCAAATATACAACTCCTACACCGTTTACAAGACCCATCAAAGCGCCAGCAACAAGAATTACGATAATAGTCGGAACAAGCCCCCAGCCGTATGTGCTTAAAAATATGCCTGTAAATATACTTGTAAGAGCAAGTATGCTTCCTACTGAAAGGTCGATTCCAGCAGTAGTGATGATAAAAGTCATGCCAAAGGCGCCAATTGCAATTGCAGCTATCTGAGTACCGATGTTTGCAAAATTCCTGGCCTGCAAAAAATATGGAGACAGTATTGAAAAAAGTACTCCGAGAAGGACAAGTATTATTAAACTTCTTAAATTTATAAATATATCCAGTGCAGCAGTTTTATAATTTATACGGGGTTTACCAGAAATATTATTCATTAATTATCTCCTATCTAATTTGCCGAATTACTTAATTTTGTAGCATATCTCATTATTTCTTCCTGTGAAGTGTTCTTGCTGTCCAGTTCTGCAACAAGGTTTCCCTGCCGCATAACAAGAATCCTATCAGTAACGCTTAATAACTCAGGAAGTTCTGAAGAAACCATGATAATTGCAATTCCTCTTGATACCAGCTCGCCCATTATTGTATATATTTCAGCTTTTGCGCCAATATCTATTCCTCTTGTTGGCTCATCAAAAAGTATTATCCTCGGTTCTTTCTCCAGCCATTTTGAAACAGCAACTTTCTGCTGGTTTCCGCCGCTTAAGCTTGTTATAATCTGAGAAAGATTTCTGAGCTTTATGTTAAGCCTTTCCCTGTATTTTACCGCAATATTATTTAGCGTTTTAGTTTTTAAAACTCCAAAGAAATTAAAATACTGGCTGTTTATCAGATTAATATTTTCCCTAACAGATAAATAAGGAACAAGTCCCGTTCTCTTCCTGTCTTCAGTTACAAATGCGATGCCCAGCCTGATAGCTTTTTTAGGGTCTTTTATAATTGTCTTTGTGTTATACAAAAATATTTCACCGCCAGACATTTTTCTCATTCCGAAAATTGCCTCAAGTAATTCAGACCTTCCGGCTCCGACAAGGCCACCTATTCCAAGTATTTCGCCTTTATGAAGTTTAAAAGAAATATCGCTGAATTTTTTGTCTGCGCTTGTAAGGTTTTTAACTTCAAGGCATGCCTGGCCGAGCTTCACTTCAGTTTTAGGATAAACATTATCCAGCTTTCTTCCTACCATCATGCTTATTATTTTATCATCAGAAAAATCCTCTCTATTAAGGGTCCCGATGAAAAATCCGTCTCTTAGCACAGTCAGCCTGTCGGCAATATCATAGATTTCCTGCAGTCTGTGCGAAATATAAATAATTGTAATGCCTTCCTTTTTCAAGGATAAAATGAGGTTTTTTAAAACCTCGGCATCACTTTGAGAAATCGAGGAAGTGGGTTCGTCCATGATTATTATTTTTGCGCTGCCCATTATTGCCTTGGCAATTTCTACAATCTGTCTTTTTGCGACAGAAAGAGTGCCGACCATTGCTTTGAGGTCAAGTTCATCCTGGTTAAGTTCTTTAAGCACTTCAGAAACTGCCCTGAAGTATTGGCCCTTGTTCTGGTAAATGCGCCCATATGCCGGAGCGTCGTTTATAATAATATTTTCCGCAACTGTCATATCCTGGCAGACAGTTAATTCCTGGTAGATTGTATGAATATTCGCATTAAGCGCATCTTTTGGGCTTTTAAAATTAACTTCCCCTTCTTCCAGGATTATCTCACCTGAATCAGGCGGGTGATAGCCACTGATTATTTTTATAAGGGTGGATTTTCCTGCGCCATTTTCTCCAAGAACAGCATGTACCTCACCCTTTTTAAAATCCAAGTTAATATCCTCAAGAACTGTTACGCCGCCAAAAGATTTTTTCAGATTTCTTATGCTCAATATAATATCATCCATTATTTTCCCGTCTGGTCTTTAAATTATGATAATTTTTTAAAACAAAACAGATAAAAAATGATTATTTTAATAGTCCGGCTATACTCTATAAATATAACCGGACTATTAGTCTTCAGTTCTATAGATTTAATAATTTATTTCTATTCTTCGAGTTTGCCTTCCATATAATCTTTAAGAGTCTCACCTTCAAAGAAAATCTCGTACATCTCATCAGCATTTTCAGGAAGTATTGGCTCTGTAGCCATCCATGTGATGGCGGGAACTATATCAGCATTTCCATTTAAGATGTTAACCATATGAGCAACCATATATGAAGATGACTGCCTCATGCTGTAGGCGGGGCTTGCAACAAGATGCCCCTCTTTAACTGCAGCATGAACAGGTCTGTCAAGATCCCATCCGACCAGCGTTACATCATCCATTCTGTCCATAGCAAGGGTAGCCTGGACCATACCGATACCTGCGGAACTGTATGTACCGTATCCTGCAGTAAGATCCGGATGTGCCTGAAGTATATTTTCAAATCTGTCAGCATGATCCTCGACTTCCAGGCCCTGGCCAATAATTATCTCAGTATTTAAACCCTGTTCTCTGAGATACTGCCTGAAACCGCCTTCTCTTCCTTCTATCGTCCAGTACCATTCAGGTATTCTCAGTATCGCTATTTTGCTGTTATCCGCTTTTTCTCCAAGCGCCTTAACAAGATACTCTGCTGCCATATAACCTCCATACCAGGGGTCAGGTATAACAACACAGTCAACATAATTAACAAGAGGCGGGTTTTCAAAACAAACAATAGGTATGCCGGCTTTATGGAGTTTTTCCAGTGTCGGTTCAATTCCATAAGGGTCAAGAGCAGATAGTATAACTCCATCAACTCCCTGCATTATCCAGGCATCCACTGTTTCAGCCTGTTTTATCGGATCCCAATTACAGTCATAAGCTAATACTTCTACACCACATTCTTCACCGGCTTCAGGCACATATTTCATTAACTGAGAACCGCAGTCATCAAAAGCAAAATAATTTGCAAATCCTATAGTATATTTTTCATCGGCTTTTGGAAATTCCGGCAAATCTGTTACTTTTTCCAGGAATAATTCGCCGCCGCCTGCAGTAAACCTGCATTTATCTCCAGTCCCGTAATCATTTAAGGTTTCCGGTGCAAAAACAATTTCCTGGCTTTCTCCTGCAGCTGTAGTTTCAGCTGCTTCTTCCTGTTTTACCTCTCCTTTACATCCCGTAGAAGCAATAATAGCAAGTGAGACTATTATTACAAAAAAAATCATTATTGTTTTTTTCATTTTTTAACATACCTTTCTCGCTGAAATACACATTTTTATTTGCTTTAAAAAATCTCTGAAATTAGAAATCAGGCATTCCCCCCTTTCCGCTAAAATTGATTATTGTTTTAACCTCCTTTCCTTTGACTGCTTATTTATAATTAAATTTTCATTTTTTAAGATTAGTGATTATCTTAGTACATATTTTATAAAAGCAGGCGCCCAGCACAGGCTGAGAATT
>JAFGMJ010000190.1 GCA_016927635.1 Actinomycetota bacterium | reverse complement strand
GAAATATCCATAAATCCCATAAGAATAAGCAAGAAAGCTATAACCAAAGTGCAAAGAAAAAATGGTCCAAGTGACACCAGGGACGAGAATGCCAATGCCCTTACACGGCTTAAAAATCCGGCTTTGCCAAATAACTTTTTAAGCTCAAACCCTATACCAGCCATAAGTCCGCCTTTTTTAAATCTGCCAAACTGTGTATATCAAATTCCCTGTAAATATTCCTGTAATTTTCCACACATCTTTCATAACCATACAATGCAGACACTCTATTAAAGCCGTTCTGGCCCATCCTGCCAGATCTTTCAGGATTCTTTGCAAGATTTATTATAGCTTTAGCTATTTTTTCAGTATCCATGACCGGCACAATTATTCCCGCTTTACCGAAACTATCATTATTTCCATATAACAGTTCCCTGCATCCTCCTACATCCGTTGATACAAACGGCTTTCCAGCGGCCATTCCTTCAAGAATTGCAAAAGGCTGGCCCTCGCTTATTGAGGTAAGCAGCAGTATGTCCATATTATTTAAATGTTTTCTGACATCCACTTTGCCGGTAAAATAAATATCTTTAAGCTCAAGCCTTTTTACAAGGTTTTCGCATTCCCTGTAATACTGCCGGTCCTCATCTTTTGGGCCCATAATATAAAACTTTGCAGTATTTATTATATTTTTAACGATTTTAAAACTTTGAATCATAGTTTTTATATCTTTTATCGGCACAACTCTTGTTACAGTGCCTATGTTTATTGATCCTGGTAACCGGTCTTTTGAAATTTTTTCAATATTTTTAAAATAATTAACATCTATTCCATTTGGGATAATTCGCAGTTTTTCTTCAGGGCATCCCAGGTCGATTTCTATCTGCCTGTTTTTTTCAAAAAGTGTTAAAACCTTATCAGCATATTCATAAGCTCCTTCGCAAATATTGTAAAAAAATCTTATCCACATATCTTTAAAATAACCTTTTGCCCAGGATGATTTAATAATCTCTTCTTCCCTTTCCCTGGAATAAATACCGTGTTCAGTAACTATAAATGGTTTTTTATAAAGATATTTGCCCATGGCGCCAAGTATTCCCGCGTATCCAGTTGCCGCACTATGATAAATATCTGCGTGAGGTATGCCTTTATTTAAGAGGAAAAACAGCGGAACAAGCATAGAGCGCACTGTCCAGAAAAATTCGTTAAAAGCAATTGAGCTGTAATTTTCTTTATATGCATTTTTTAAAATGTCAAAAAAATCTATACTCATAAAAAAATCCATAACATTTTTGATACGCCTTTCTGTAATTGGCTGAAAAATCTGATTCCAATTTACTTTTTCTCCTTTAATCAGATTTTTAAAATTCATAATACTTTCTTTTTTCATTCTGTAGCTTTTGCCATATCTTCCTTTCGTCCTTACCATTTCATCAATAAATACCTGCTTTACGTCTATTACATTTTCAGGAAAATCATATTTAAATGCACCTTTGTATTTTTCTTCAGCCCCTATTGAAAATATTATAAATTGATGTTCCTTTAAATTTTTCAGCAGCATCTGTACCCATGTCGAAACTCCACCGGTAATATGCGGGTAGCTTCCTTCAATTATCATACAGATTTTCATAACATTTTTTAAATGGTTAAAATTAAAATTTTAAAGCGCACACTTTATCATTCAAAATAAGAAGATAAGCGGTGTCGGATATTTTTTCATATTTACAGTTTTGCGCATCCGATATTGTTTTTTCGGTTCTCAGTATGCAATAAATATTTTCCCTGTAGTTGTCAGTATAAATATTTATAAGGTCATCTCCGTACTGTACATATGGCCTGCATTCAAGATATTTCTGTAATTCAAGTGCTGCCGGGGAAATTGTGTACTTCCTCAGCCAGACATACTTTTCTGTCATTTCAGAAATAATAGATTCAAAATCCTTGACCATATCAGGCCATCCAATACCAGCGCCTCTCTCAATATCAAGTACATCATCAGGGTGAATGAAATGTGAAAAAATTCCGTAAAGGTTGACCGCATTATAAATGTTCCACATTATTTCATCATTTTTAAGATAACCAGCAGTTATCCTCGGAAATTCTATTATCCCGTCTTCTGCAACTTCAAATTCCTGGGCATAAATATCACCTTCAGCATTTTCATGATAAACAGAAGATATGACACCTAGATCCGGTATAGCTTTAATAACCGCCTCCCTTCCTTCAGGACTTAAAATATTGGACGGCGGCACATATGCTCTTAGTTCATAATTTGGAAATACTGAATTTATAAATTCTTTCAATGTCTTCAAAGATTCTACCATATCAGATAATGAATCCCAGGGACGGTAACCAAGTGCCTGTTTTATATAGCCCTGAGGTGCAAGTGACTGATGGTTATAACCATGAAGGCCAATTTCTCCTCCCATGCTTAGCAGGTCCCTGCCATAAAGAAGCAGGTTTTTCTTCATAGCCTCGTCTGCATCACTGAAAGGTGGGGTTGTTTTATCATTATATGACTCGATTACAAAACCGCTGTATTTCAAATCATATTTTTTTGAAATCCTTATCATATCTGCCCACCAGACTTCCCGGTAAAATTTCGGTATATCCCTGGAAAATTCCAGATATATATTTTCATTTTTACCTGAAGGAACAGGAGCAGGAAAATCATCAATATGCAGCATTTTAATATTTGCAACAGGGTATATAAGCTCAGGCCTTCCAAGGCTGATTATGGATACAATAATGCCCCTGTTTGTTTTTTCGTTCAGCGCAGTTCCATTAAACACAATTATCCTGCCGGCTCCATAACTCCTGGACCATAAAAGAGGGTTATTATCTGCAGATGCCATATGTAAGTCTGTGTCTGAATTAATACTTAACTTCATGGAAGAGTTTAGTATCATTTTAGAGTCAGATTCAAAACCTTCAGCGCCAAAAACAATATCTTTCAGCACTTTTATGCCACTGGACTTATAAAGGTTTTTAGAAAAAGATGCTATTCCGAATTCGTCATAAATCTTTTCAAAATTAGAGTCTGCCAATGGCCTCACAAGCAGTGCCAGACTACCCCCTTTTTCTGCATATGAAAGATATTCGTCAATATTTCCAATAAGGCCAAGCCTTTCAAAAGTAATAAAAATAATGTCGAAACTGTTTATATTTTCAATACTGCCAGCATAAGATGAGGCAATATAATCTTTCTTCATATACTCCAGCGTTTTTATTAACTGTTGCGACACAAGCCTGCTGTTTTCTTCATCTTCATCAAAAATTACCAGGTATTTTTCAAAGTCTTCACTTTCATTATCAGCATAATCACTGATTTCAAGCTTTTGGGATTGGACAAGATCATAAGCAGTATTTAAATTACGCACAAGATTTAGAACGCCAAAACTTCTTAAAAACTGCACACCTGCAGCCAGCAACACCACTGAAATGATTATTACTATAAGTCTTCTTAAAAACAAATCCTGCCGCCTTCCCAGAATTTCTTTATATCGTCAAGTTGTTCCGCACTTTCAAGATTTAAAATATTTATGCTTTTTAAAAAGTTTTGGAAAGATTTATAATCTTTTTTCAGGAAACAATACTTAAGGTAATATATAAGCGGTCTTTCATTTTGAGGATAAGTTTTTCTGTAATGCCTGCAGTATCTCAGTGCTTTATCATATTCTGCAAAAAACAAATCTGCTGATATTTTATCCTCAAAATATTCTTCTTTTATTATGCCTTTATCTATAAGCTCTTCAAGTAGATTTGAATAAGTGCTAAGAAAATCATAATAATCAATATTATCGGATACATTGCTTTTCAAGTATGCTTTTATTGTATTTGCATAGATTTCCAGTGCATGGGCATCTTCTTTATTTTTTAAATAGTTTTCCCGGTCCAGCGCCAGCTTATTCTCAAACTGATTCTTTATCTCCATAAGTGCTGCTGCTGCGTAATGCGATGTCTCTGAATCCCCACTCTTTAAAGCTTTTTTTAAACCAGCAATATGGCCGTCAAAATTTTTTTTCAGGACATATATCAGATAGGCTCTTTTTGCTTTACTGTCATCAAACTGCAGCGAGTCCTGCAATGGTATTGTATTTATCTCTTTTTCAAAATCTATGGAATCTTCATAATAAATGAAATTTTTCTTATGCGTAAACTTCAGGAATTCCTTTACACAATTATCAGATTTTTTGATAAACTTTTTAGAAAAAGCAAAGATTATAAGGAATATAAAACCAAGCACAGGCAGGAAAAAAACAATCGTAAACTTAATAATGCTGATTGAAAGACTATTTAACTTTGCATTTACGCCAAAATATATAAGGCATACTAAGAGGTGAATAAGAAAAACAAGGGAAATATTTATTTCAAACATATTCATCTTCCCCATTTTCAAGATTTGCTCCAATGCCATTCTTTTTTAATCTTTCAATTACAATATGGGCATTGTCATTTTCCGTATTGGAAAGAATAATATTTATGTCTCCATTCGCGCTAATTCCCATATAATCATTTTCCCTTATTATTTTTGAAATGGATTCTGACATCTGCTCAAGTGTGTGTGCGCCTTTGGAAACGGTAAGCAGTGAAAATCCCATACCTAGCCGGTCTTTATATTTTTTCATTTCTGATAAAATTTTTTCAAATGATTCGGCGTCCAAAATATTTGTGCCGTTTATGTGTTTTTTCCCTTTAAAACTATTTTCAAAGTAGTATGCTCTTTTTATCGCACTGTTTATTAAACTGATAACAGTGACAAAAAGATTTTCATAGTGACTGGTGAGATTTTCAAATTCTGCAGAATGTATTGAAATTACAGCAATTACTTTTTTCCCGTCAATAACCGGCGCCATAATAATAGGAATTGACGTTTCAAAATCACGTTTTATATACCTGCATTTTCCTTCTATAACATACCTGAAATGGGCATTTTGACCGACATTTATTGAATTTGGTATAATGCCTGCCAGGCTTGAAGATCTTGCTTTAAGCCTAAGATAATCAGTGCTGCCGTTTCTGCCTGCTGTATATATTGATACACTGTCTGTCTTCATTATTTTTTCAATGGCATTTATTGCACCTGAATATACGGCCTCGATTTCAAGACTATCAACTTTTTTTATGGCTTCATATATAGCACTGAAACTGTCCTCAGTGCTTATTACCTGGCTTTCAAGCTCATTTTTTACTATTTTTGTCTGATTGTAAATCTCAAGTAGGAATGAATACTTTTTTGAAAGTGCATCAATTGCTATTTCTTTTGCTTTTATTTCCCTGTTTCTTCTTTCAATTGAATACCCCGTTATTATTCCAACCAGTAAATAAACTGCAAGCTTTAAAAGATTTTCAGGTGTATAAATGAAGGTTATTATGTCTGTACCGGTTAATATATTTATGGCAATAAATAATGCTGAAGATAAAAACACCGCCAGATACGCCTGCAGCTGACCCCATATTATCGCTACGATTATTATATAAACAATACTGTAATCCATCACTGCTGCGGGAAGGTTAATTTTGAAAAACAGTTCACCCCACTGAAGAAACGCAAATATTAGAAATAAAAGAAGGTTTTCAAAAATAGCAAGTGCTGTCATAAAGCCTCTTTTGGGCCCTGCTGGTGGAACTTTATTTGGCTTAGCTGCGGCTTTTTTATTTTTTTTCTTGATGCCCATTATTCTTTTGCCTTCAGCCACGCATCTTTCCAGCCCCATTTCTATTGTTACACACGGTTGCCAGTCTATGGCATTTTTTAGTTTGGTATTGGACACTTTTACAATTTCAGCGTTAAAAAAATTGCTTTTTTTTGAATGATGTATCTGCTTGATATTTTCAAGACCTGCAAGTATTTCCATTATTTCTGAAGCAGTAGTTTCAGTATTTGATGAAACATTAAATATTCCGCTCAAGTCTTTTTTTAATGCAGCTCTGTATACTGCCATGGCTGCATCATCAATAAAAATATAATCCTGCTTTTGCATGTAGTCTTTCATAACCGGCAGCTTATTTTTTTCTAAAACATATGATGTAATGCAAGAAACCCTTTCCCCTAGAAGAATTTGCGCCCTATCTTTTTTCCCGGAATCAATCTCTCTGCAAACATTTCTTTC
>JAFGMJ010000189.1 GCA_016927635.1 Actinomycetota bacterium | reverse complement strand
TTATTATAAAAATTATTTTTATTCTAAAAATACTTTACTTTAAATTATGGATATATACTTTTATTTCAAACTATAAACTGGAGGAAAAAGAAATGATTGAAAGCAAGGAGTTTATAAGAAGAAAGGATAATGTCGTCAATATATTAAAAGATAAGGGTCTTAAGGGCGCGCTTATTTATTATGATGAACTAAATATAAGCAATGGCTGGTATCTTTCCGGGTGGTGCCCGCAGTTTGAAAGCGGATGCATTTTAATCACTGACAGCGGAAGCGCCTATATACTTGGCGGTCCTGAATCTGAGCCTTTTGCAAAAATGGACTCTACCATTAAAGAAACCAGAAATATGAATGTCTTCATGGTTCCTGATGAAGAATATCCGATGGCAACTATCATAACTTTTAAAGAAGTATTTAATGAAGTTTTTGGAAAAACCGGTATTGATAAAATAGGTATTGTAGGAATGAATTCAATGCCTTTTGGAGTTTATAAAGCGCTGATTGATGATATAAAAGGCATTAAACTGGTTGACATCACTTCAGAATATGAATCCCTGAGAATTATAAAATCTAAATATGAACTGGACCTTATGCAGAAAGCATTTGCTATAACAGATGAAGCTTTCAAGGAAATGTATGCTTCTATTAAAGACGGAGTCAGTGAAATATATGTTGCAGGAATTGCAGACGGAAAGTTAAGGACTGGCGGAGCTAACTGGTTTGGTTTTAAGACTATAGTTGCAGCAGAGGAAAGAAGCAATGGAGTGGTGCCTACAGCATCATCAAGGGTCTTAAAAAATGGTGAACTGGTGCTTACCGGATGCAGCGCAAGATATGAAGGGTATGCATCTGCTGCAGGATATTCAGTAGTCGTTGGCGGCAAACCATCAAAAGAACAGAAAGATTTTCTCAAGATGCTGGTTGAAGCTTACCTTATTACTAGAGAAATGCTAAAACCTGGTATGGTTGGAAAAGAAAATTATGCAAAGATAAAAAAATATTTTTCTGATAAGGGTGGGTACGAAAAATATGTCGTATGCCCATTTATTCATACCTGTGGGCTCAATGAAGCAGAGGCACCATTCTTTGGCCCAAACTCTACAGACATAATACAACCAAATATGGCTATTAATATAGATGTTAGCCTATGGAGTGTGCCTAAGTTTAATGGAACCAGGTTTGAAACCGGTTATATCATTACTGATAAAGATAAAAAGCCATTCTCACCATATATGGATAAGATGATAGAAAGCATAATGGATCTTTAATAGTATTATCAAGCTTATTGCAAAAAGGAGTAATTAAATTGGAAGAAGGAAAAAATGTCTGGCTTTTCCCGGATGGAGAGCTTCCAGAACCTGATAAAGACAGCCCATATGAAGCTCATGAAGCACTAATAATACTTAACACATCTGATAAAATGGCTGACATCAAATTGACTTTGTATTTTGCTGACAGGGAACCAATCGATAATATAAAAGTCAGCGTGGAAGCAAGAAGAGTCAAGTGCATAAGGATGGATAAACCTGAACAGTTAAACGGGGTTTCAATTCCCCGCCATGTACAATATGCATTAAGACTTGAAAGCGATGTAAAAGTTGCAGTCACTTTTGGAAGGCTTGATACATCTGCAGAAAAACTTGCATATTATGTCGGTGTCGCTTTTTCCTATTGATAATACGATTAAGAGATGAAAAATAAATAAGGCAATTTAATATATGTACCGGCTATTTTAAATATTTTTGAATCACCTATTAAAAACGGTGATTCAATTTTTTGCTATTGAATGCAACCCGAATTTTATATTTAAAGCCAAAGCCAACCAAGAGCCTCTACGCCAAGATAAATCTGCTTATCATCTTTTTTTCCGGGTTCAAGTATATTATTTATCACCCTTTTTATTTCATGGTAAGGAAACATACTGTCTCTTATGCCAGATGCATCAATTATGCCTATATCAAAGAAAAGTTCCTTTACGATATCGAAATCCCTCTCATTATAATAATCTATGAGTTTTAAGTATTTAATCCTTTCTTCTTTGTTTGCGGAATTATCGTAATTAATTGCATTAAGGCACATCTGGTATATCTCCCTGCACCTTGAGTGCGAATTTTCGATTTTTTTAAAATGTCTGTAGTATATATCAAGTTTTTTATCATTTTTTATTTCTTTAATTATACCAAGTATTTTTAACATGACCTTATCCCATTTTATAACAGCTTCTTCAATAACAGGCACATCCTTTTTTTCAACTTTGTTCCGCATAAAGGGAAACTCGCTTGTAAACAGATTTATCTGGCTCTCGTGTATTATAAACATATTCTTCAATACATACAGGACATCTTCCTTTAACTTTTCCCCGAAAACCGACTCCATCGCATAGTCATAAAATTCTTCTTCTGTTAGCCTGCTGTCCCAACCGTAGTTTGCATGAAGAAAGAAAAACATGAAGAAGCCGTAAAACTCAAACATATATCCGTTAATGCCCTTTACCCTCATAGCTGCAGAGCCTTTATGCTGCCGCATATCATTATTCAGGTGCTGCTGGTTTGTTTCGTCATCCGGTCGCAAAATATTGGTTTTAAATATTTTCACAAGCCTTCCGGTACAGGCTGAAATTGCATTGGCTTCTGTGTCCCTTGCGCATATCCTGTCCCTGCCAAAAACACTGACCCATTTTGCAAATTCTGATTCTTTTACGTACAGGCCTGGCGCCCAGTAAAGGTTCACATCATCAGGAATACTTTCTTTACATTTCTTTAAGTATTCTATGTCTTTTTCTAAAGGTGCTTCGCGCCATGCCCTAAGGCCGATATCACAGCCGGGATTTACTTTTTTTATTTCACTGTAAAGCACAGACAGTAATTTATAATTTGCTTTATGTTTAGCTTCCGCAGTAGATCGAGTTGCGTCGAGGTATTGCTTTTTGCATTTGTTGCAATTACAGAACCAGTATGATTCCTCGCTCTCCTCAAAAATTATTCCATCAAAGCCTATTGCAGCAATTTTGCGTACGCATGCTTTCAAATACTCTATTGTGGAGTCATCACTAAGACAAAGTGTATCAAAATCATTTATAAATTTGCTGTCTGGAGGAAGTTTCATCCTTTTATTTATATGTACGTTGGAATAACCTCCATTATAGGAATTAAGACCAATATAGGCAAAAATATCTATCCCAAGTCCGTGGGCATATTCTAGGAGCTCGCCAAGGAAAGGCTTTATAAGATTTGGATGAGTATAATTTATATCTATCCAGTTGCAGCTTTCCCTGTTCCAGACTTTCATTTTGAAATCTTTAAACACAGTTTCCGGATATTCTTCAAGCTCAAACGGCCAATATCCATACATGCACATATTGAGCTGTGTTATTTTATAATCAGAGCAGAACTCCAGGAATTCTTTCCATTGCTCAAAACCCCATAGTTGCATATCAAAACCAACGCGCCCGTAACCCGCATACCAGGTTGGACCTGAGGTGGCAAGACACCTTATTTCAATTTCCGGATAGTCAATTATGAAAACTTCATTTATATTCCAGTACCCTTCTTTGCCCCCTTCATAAATCAACTGCTTCAGGGTTGACAACGCATATATTGCGCCACGGAAATCCTGGAAGTATATTTCTGCCCTATTATCTTTTATATCAATTGCATAACCCTGTTTTTTAAAAAGATGCATCCAGTCTTGCGGTATTTTATCCATGTATTTATTCAGCGTGTCATTAAAAGAAATTGTAAAAACCCCTTCTTTATCTTTTGCCGTTGCATCACCCGGCTTGGAAGCTTGCTCATTGATTGGTATGCTGTATTTTGTAAATTTTATATTAGTTATTTTTTGAATTTTTTCAATTAAAGGGCCATCGCAGCTGTTAAAAACAGTTTTGATGCTTTTAAAAAATGTCTCTTTTAAAACTTTGTTATTTCTAATTATTTTTGGAACAGGCAGTATTTTATACATTTTGACTCCTTTGAATTAAGTTAACTGGCAACGTTACCAAGTATAGTATATGTTTTAGCTGGCTGTTGTCAAATATAAAATAAAAATTCATTATATTATACTTATATTAAAGATAGAAAAAATAAAGACAGCAGGATTAATAATATTCTTTAATTAAATAAGCTCCTTTATTATGTGTTTTAAGTCAAGAGCCTGTCAAATAATTACAACAATCATTATTATAATAATTGACAAATGCTGCTAT
>JAFGMJ010000188.1 GCA_016927635.1 Actinomycetota bacterium | reverse complement strand
ATATAATAGATGTAAACTTCGGGGAAGATTATGTTTTAAATGAAGCTGCAAGTATAGCAATTTCTGAACTTTATCCGAAGATAGTCGATGATTCTGAGATAAAACCGATAGATTACCCGAAAATAAAAATAAACAGCATCGGTAAGGATAAATCACTTGATTTTGAAATTACTGTGGAAGTCGAGCCTGAAATTGAGCTTCCTAAGTACAAAGGTATTGAAGTTACAGGCATATCTGAGAATGTATATGAAGAAGAACTGGAAGAACAGATAAAAAAACTGCAGGATAACTATGCTACTCTTGAACCTCTTGAAAAAGAACATGCAGCTGTTGAGGGTGATTTTGTGATTATTGATTTTGAAGGAAAAATAGACGGCAGTGATTTTGATGGAAATAGCGCACAGGACTACACTCTTGAGATAGGGTCAAAGACTTTATTTTCTGAATTTGAATCAGAAATTATTGGCATGAAAAAAGGTGAGCATAAAGACGTAACCCTTACTTTGCCTGATAATATTGCAAGCAGGGATATTGCAGGTAAAAAGGCAGATTTTTCTATTGATTTAAAAGAAATAAAGAAAAAAAGCCTACCGGATTTAAATGAAGAATTCCTTGCCAATTTTGGCGAGTACAGCAGCCTGGAAGAATTCAGGAAATTCCTTTCTGAAAGGATTGCTGAACAGAAAAAAAAGGCAAGAAGAGACAGGATAATATCAGACATAATGGATAGTCTTGTTAAAAATGCAAAATTTGATGTGCCTGAACAGATGATAGAAAACAGGATAAGCCGCTACAATGAGGACCTTCAGAAGGAACTTACAAAACATAAGACAACTATGCCGGAATACCTGAAATCTTTCGGCCTTTCTGAAGAACAGTTCAATGAAAATGTCAGGCAATCTGCCATCAGGGAAATAAGGGAATACCTCATTCTCATATCCCTTGAGAAGGCAGAAGCTGCAAATATTGAACCTACTGATAAACAGATTGCTGAAGAGTCTGAAAAAGTCCTATCGGTATATACTAAAGATGAAGAGAAGAATAAATTAAAAGAATATCTTGAAAGTGAAGAAGGCAAAAAAGATTTTAAAAGTGGCTTAAGAAGAAGAAACCTTTTTGACTTTCTCATAAAAAATGCAAGAATCAGGGAAGAGGATCAGTCAAAAAAGGATAAATCTGCGAAAAGAAAGCTATGGACACCTTCAGGCTCTTCCCAAAAACAGCAGGAACAGTCATCTGAAAAAAAACTCTGGGTTCCAGGATCTGATAATATTAAAGAAAGTGAAGATAAAAAATGATGAAAGTGGTAAATGATTATTTAATACCTATGGTAATAGAACAGACAAACAGGGGGGAACGCTCCTTTGACATATATTCAAGGCTGCTCCAGGAGAGGATAATATTTCTTGGTTCAGAAATTGATGACAATATGGCAAATGTTGTGATGGCACAGATGCTTCATCTTGATGCGGATGACCCTGAAAAGGACATTCAGTTATACATAAACAGCCCTGGTGGAGTAGTAACAGCCGCTCTTGCAATTTATGACACAATGCAGTTCATAAAATCGCCTGTATCTTCAATATGCATAGGGCAGGCGGCCAGCGCTGCAGCAGTTCTTTTGCTTGCTGGAGAAAAAGGCAAGAGATATTCCCTGCCTCATTCAAGAGTCTTGCTTCATCAGCCGTCAGGCGGTGTTCAGGGTACTTCCATTGATGTTGAAATACAGACAAAAGAAATGGTAAGAATGCGCAAAATATTAAATGAAATAATTGCCAGGCATACTGGGCAGCCAATAAAAAAAATTGAAAAAGACACAGAAAGAGACTTCATATTAAATGCCGGACAGGCAAAAGATTACGGGATTATTGATGAAGTCATAGAGAAAAAATAAATATTTTGCTGTATGAATAGAGCATAGTATATTTTTTTAGAGAGGGATGATATTTTGTCTCAGGAAGATAAAAAAAAGAATGATTTCTTGAAGTGTTCATTCTGCAATAAGTCACAAAACCAGGTACGCAAACTCGTTGCAGGCCCTGGGGTCTATATATGTGATGAGTGTATTGATCTTTGTAATGAGATAATAGAAGAAGAACTGAAGGATGAAAAAGAGGTCGAATTTAAAGACCTTCCAAAACCCCACGAGATTTTTTCAATACTGAATGATTATGTGGTTGGCCAGGATAAAGCTAAAAAGGTCCTTTCAGTTGCAGTGTATAATCATTACAAAAGAGTAAGGTACGGCTATAACAGCACAAAAGATGATGTTGAAATACAAAAAAGCAATATATTACTTATTGGTCCGACTGGATGCGGAAAAACTTTGCTTGCCCAGACTCTTGCAAAGATTTTAAATGTGCCTTTTGCAATAGCGGATTCGACAGCCCTTACTGAAGCAGGTTATGTAGGTGAGGACGTTGAAAATATACTGTTAAAGCTTATACAGAATGCTGACTTTGATATAAAAAAAGCTGAAACAGGTATTATATATCTAGATGAAGTTGATAAAATAAGCAGGAAATCTGAAAACCCTTCCATAACCCGTGATGTTTCAGGAGAAGGGGTTCAGCAGGCACTTTTAAAAATACTTGAAGGTACAGAAGCCAATGTGCCTCCGCATGGCGGAAGAAAACATCCGCACCAGGATTTTATCCAGATAAATACATCAAATATACTTTTTATTTGCGGCGGGACATTTGCAGGCCTTGAAAAAATAATTGAAAAGAGACTTAACAAAAATACAGTTGGCTTTATTACTGAAAAAATCCAGAAAAGAAGCGAAAAAATAGATAACCTGCTTTCGCAGGTGCTTCCTGAAGATCTTTTAAAATATGGCATGATACCGGAATTTATCGGCAGGCTGCCGGTTATTACTACCCTGGCCAGCTTAAGTGAAGATGACCTTATGCGCATACTTACTGAACCAAAGAATTCTCTTGTCAGGCAATATAAAAAGATATTTATTATGGATGGGGTAGAGCTTGTATTTAAACAGGATGCCCTCAAAGCTCTTTCAGATATGGCTATTAAGCGGGGCACAGGCGCAAGGGGTCTTCGTTCAATAATGGAAGATATAATGCTTGAGGTAATGTATGATATACCAATGAGAAAAGATGTTAAGAAGTGTGTAATAACCAAAGATGTTGTTGAAAACAGGATAAATCCCCTTCTTATAACTGATTCCGAAAATATTGATACAGTGCAGGACCAGGAAAAACTTGCTTAGGCCGGGATAATAATGGAAAAACTTGAAAATAAGTATACACCTTCTGAATTTGAAAGCGATATTTATAAGTGGTGGCTTGAAAAGGACTTATTTCATGCAGATATCTCAGATTCCAAAAAACCTTTCAGTATTGTAATACCTCCTCCTAACGTCACCGGATATCTTCATATAGGGCACGCACTGAATAATACACTGCAGGACATTCTGATAAGATATGCCAGGATGAAAGGCTACAGCGCATGCTGGATACCCGGAACAGATCATGCAGGCATAGCAACCCAGAATGTCGTTGAAAAAGAACTCAACAAAAATGGTATCACAAGATTTGAACTGGGAAGGGAAAAATTCATTGAAAAAGTCTGGGAATGGAAGGAGCAGTATGGCTCACGGATAATTTCACAGCTTAAGTCCCTTGGATGTTCATGTGATTGGGAAAGGCTTCGGTTTACCTTTGATGATGAGTATGTAAAGGCAGTCAATCATGAGTTTGTGACACTTTATAACAGCGGGCTTATATACCGCGGCAATTATATGGTAAACTGGTGCCCAAGGTGCCTCACTGCCATTTCTGATATTGAAGTTGAGCATAAAGAAAAAAAAGGAAATCTCTGGGATATAAAATACCCCCTCATAGATGAGAAAACAAATAAAGCTTCAAAAGATGAATTTATAACAGTATCGACTACCCGCCCCGAGACAATGCTTGGAGATGCCGCAGTTGCAGTTAATCCTGCTGATAGCCGCTACAGCAAATTTGTAGGGCGCATGGTCATGTTACCCCTTATGGATAGAGCAATACCGGTAATTGCAGATAATTATGTTGATATGAAATTCGGAACCGGCGCCTTAAAAATCACGCCGTCTCATGACCCGAATGATTTTGAGCTGGCCTCAAGGCATAATCTTGAGAAAATAGATGTCATGACAGATAAAGGGACAATGAATGATAATGCCGGTGCCTATAAAGGCCTTGACAGATACAAGGCAAGGGCAGAAATCATAAAAGATTTAAAAGAGCTGGGTCTTCTGGCAAATATAAGGGAGCATGTATCTTCGCTTGGAACATGCTCCAGATGCGACACAGTTATAGAACCAAGGGTCTCAAACCAGTGGTTTGTATCAATGAAAAAGCTTGCAGAGCCTGCTGTTAAGGCTGTTAAGGACGGTAAAATAAAATTTATACCAAAAAAATGGGAAAAGCTTTATTTTAACTGGATGGAAAATATTCGTGACTGGTGCATATCAAGGCAGCTCTGGTGGGGCCACAGAATACCCGTATGGTACTGTAATGACTGCAGCAGAATGATTGTTTCTGAAACTGCACCACTAAAATGCGGCTGCGGCAGTTCAAGTTTAAGGCAGGACAGTGATGTGCTTGATACCTGGTTTTCATCATGTCTTTGGCCTTTCGCATCCATGGGATGGCCCAAAGAAACTGCAGAGCTTAAATACTTCTTTCCGACAAGCGTACTCGTTACAGCCCACGATATTATATTTTTCTGGGTAGCAAGGATGATAATGATGAGCCTTTATTTTATGAAGGAAATACCTTTTAAAGAGGTATTTATTAATCCTCTCGTAAATGATATTTACGGGCAGAAAATGTCAAAATCAAAGGGCAATGTAATAGATCCGCTTTCAATCATCGATAAAAGCGGAACAGATATATTAAGGTTTACTCTTGCTTCTTTGACAACGCCAGGCAAGAATCTTTTGCTTGGCAATGAAAAGATAGAAGGAAGCAGGAATTTTGCAAATAAAATATGGAACGCATCAAAATTTGCAGTTTCAGCAATTAAAGCTAATCAAAAAATGATAGAGCTGAAAACAATCGCTGAAAATACTAAACCAGCGCCTCCTGCAGATAAGGATCTGGGATTGTGGGACAGATGGATAATATCCAGGCTGATCAAAACGTCAAAATCCGTCCAGCGCTATATTGAGAGATACAGCATATCGCTTGCATGCCGCACGCTTGTAAATTTTTTCTGGAATGATTTTTGTGACTGGTATATAGAGTCAGTAAAAGTCAGGATTTACAGTAAAGAAAATGAACAAAACGGTATGGGTCCTGATGCAGAAAAAGAAAAATATACTGCAGTTTTTATTTTATGGTATGTTCTTGAAAAATATTTGAGGCTGCTTCACCCGTTTATGCCTTTTATGACTGAAAAAATATGGCAGTGTATACCGCATGAAGGGGAAAGCATAATGGTTGCAGAGTTTGCAGAAACTGATAAAAATTTCTCCATCAGTATTGATAATGAAGCTGAAAAAAGGCTAAGCAGCATATTTGATATAATAAGTGAAATAAGAAAAACCAGATCCGAGTTAAAAATCAGTCCTTCTGTAAAAGTTAAGGTATATATTGCTGCAAAAGATAATGATACTGAAGAAATTATAAAAGACAACCTGCAATATATTAAAGAACTTGCCAAAATCAGCTCACTTGTTACCGCTGCGCCCGATGACAAAGAAGGTTATTTAAAATCTGTAAGAGATGGAAACCAGATTTATATATACCTTCGAGATGTAATTGATACAGGCTCTGAAATTAAAAGAATAAGCTCAGATATTCTAAAAATCAATGCTGATATAGAGAAATATACCCGTAAAATCTCAAATCCGCAATTTATGGAAAAAGCTCCTCCTGAAATAATAAAAAAAGAAAAATCAAAACTTGCAAGGTCGGTAAATGAATTAAAAGTGCTTCAGGAGCAGCTGGATTTTATAAAAAGCATAGGCAAGCTATGAAAAATCTCACATATTTACAGGCAACAGATTATCTTGACGGATGCCTTGTCTTTGGCATCAAGCCCGGGCTTTCGAGAATAAAAAAGGTTATTGAAATCCTTGGATACCCAAAACAAAAAACTGATTTCATACATATTGTTGGAACAAACGGAAAGACTTCGTCAGCAATAATAACTGCAAATATACTGCATAGCCAGGGATTAAAAAGCGGGTATCATATTTCTCCTCATATAACCGATTATACTGAAAGGCTCTGGTACTGCGGCAACCAGATAAAAAAAGCAAGATTTGCAAAATTGCTTACAGATCTTTTTCCGGTTATCGAAGAAGTAAATTCAATGGATCTTGAAGGCCCACTGACCCAGTTTGAAATAATTGCAGCCATGGCCTTTAAACTTGCAGTTGACGAGCATCTTGACGTTATGGTTCTTGAAGCGGGACTTGGCGGCAGGTGGGACGCCACAAATGCTGTTGATTCTAAAGTCGTGGGGCTTACGACAGTAAGTCTTGAACATACCGACATTCTTGGAAAAACCATAAAAGAAATTTCAATGGAAAAATCTAAAGTTATAAAACAAAATGCGCTGGTGGCGACACTGAGCAGGGAAAGCAAAGTACTGGAGGTATTAAAAGAGCAGGTATTATCTACATGCTCAAAACTATATCTTTTTGGAAAGGATTTTTGCATAAATCATAAAAAAAAGATGTTTTTAAAAGGATGGGAAATTGATGTTAGCGGAGTTTTTTCAAGATATAAAGATATTGTCCTTCCGCTTACCGGCAATTATCAGCCTCAAAACCTATCTCTTGCCCTGGTGCTATCTGAGCTTTATATGGATTGGAAAGGATTTAGAATTGAATCAGACGCATTGAAATCAGGTCTTAAGAAATTGAAGGTAAAAGGCCGTTTCCAGATAATAAAAAAAGACCCTGTTGTGATTGCCGATACCTCACACAATCCTGAGGGTATAAAAAATTTTATAAACAATATCAATGAAAATTTTTACAATAAGAGAAAAATAATCATATTCTCAGTGCTAAAAGATAAAGATTATAAAAGGATGCTGGAAAGCATAATAAGTCTGCCGGATATACTTATTCTCACATCCAGTAATGTCCAAAGAAGCCTGCCTGTAGATACTCTGAAAGAGCAATATTACAAAATAGTCAAAGATGAAAAAAACCATAACATAAAAAAACCTTCAGAAGTATACATTAGGGACAGCATTATCAATTCCTTAAATTATGCTTTAAATATAGCAGCTAGAAGTGATATTATATGCATTACTGGTTCGATAACAAATCTTGAAAAAATAGTTTGATTTATTAGATTACGGAGGTTTCATGGATTTTTTAAAATATTTTGAAAACATAATGGACTTTTTCAGAAATCCTGCATGGAAATACATGATTTATGGAATTGTCTTCATCCTTATTATTATATGGCTTTCATTTGTATACTGGACATACAGGGATGCAAGGCTAAGAAATACAAGCGCTCTTTTCTGGGCGCTTATAGTATTTTTATTTAATTATCTTGGGCTTATCATCTATCTTATTTTAAGGCCGCCGGAGTATATTGAAGATATACTTGAAAGAGACCTGGAAATAAAAAGAATGGAAATGCTTCTTTCTTCAGCAATCTTGCGTTGTCCGACTTGCGGCAAGGAAATAAAAGAGGACTATATCATCTGCCCTAATTGCAGAAAGAAGCTAAAAAAACTGTGTGTACAGTGCGAAAGACCATTGAACCTGGACTGGAAAGTGTGTCCTTATTGCAAAGCAGAGCAGTAAGCTCGATAAATATCTTTAGAAAGGTTTTTTATGAAAAGAAGAAGAGGCGTGCTTACTTTTTTTATAATACTTGTAAGCGGGGTTCTCGGTGCAATAGTCGGTCATGTTTTAAAGGATATAATCCCGATACTTGACAGAGGCTTGAAAGTGGGCACAGACCAGCTAAGCCTTAATCTTTACCTTATAGATGTAAGTTTTGGCATACATGTTAATATCACCCTGGCTGCTATAATCGGCATACTGATAGGGGTATTGATAGCGGATATTGGAAGAAGAAGAAAAGAATAAACAAAAAAATTTAAGAGTAATTCTTGCTTCTGCTTCGCCAAGAAGAAAGCTTTTGCTGCAGAAGTTAAAGCTGGATTTTGAAGTGATGGAGGGGCTGGGTGTTGTTGAAAAGAAATTCAAAAGTCCTTATAAAACTGCCACTTTTAACAGCAATGCCAAGGCGCAATTTGCTTATAGCAATATTATAATGAAAAATCCAGTAAATCCTGGCACTGTTATTGCAGGTTTTGACACTGTTATATTTTTAAAGGGTAGATATTTCGGAAAACCTGCAAATAAGCAAGAAGCCAAAAGTTATTTACAAGCCCTTTCCGGCAGAAGCCATCTGGCAATCACTGGCGTAACTCTTATAGATGCGTCAAACGGCAGAAAAGCAAGCGGATATGCTGTGACAAAGGTTGTATTTGAAAAGCTTAGCAGCGGATTAATAGAAAGATATCTTGAAAAAGAGGATGTGTATGATAAGGCCGGGGCATATGATATTTCGGGTTACGGCAGTATTTTCGTAAAAAGTGTAAGCGGCTGCTTTTTCAATGTAACAGGTTTTCCTGTGCAGAAGTTTTTCTATCTTCTTGCCGGGCTGGGCTACAGCAGGGAATATATTTGAGCTTTTATTTTGTCAGTATTTTTAAAATAATTATTCTGATGACTTTAAAAAAATTTTTTAATATGGTTAAAATGCCAGCAAGTTTTAAATAAGGAGAGACAGCAGATGTTTGATTTTTTTCTAAATGTAATAGGCAGGGATATGGGTATAGACCTGGGAACCGCAAACACCCTGGTCTATGTAAAAAATAGGGGCATGGTTATGAACGAGCCCTCTATTGTTGCAATCGATAAGGAAAACAAGAAAATACTTGCGGTTGGAAGCGAAGCAAAAAGGATGGTTGGCCGTACTCCTGGCAATATTATAGCTATAAGACCTCTTAAGGATGGGGTTATTGCTGATTTTGATACAACTGAAAGAATGCTCAGGTATTTTATACAAAAAGTCCACCGCAATATGGCAATAGCCAGGCCCAGAGTGGTCATATGCGTACCTTCAGGCATAACAGCAGTAGAAAAAAAAGCTGTGGTGGAAGCAATTGAACATGCGGGGGCAAGGTCTGCATATACGATTGAGGAGCCCCTTGCTGCAGCTATAGGCGCCGGGCTGCCCATAGATGAACCGACCGGAAGCATGATAATAGATATAGGCGGAGGGACCTCAGAAGTTGCTGTCATATCGCTTGGAGGAATTGTCGCATACCAGTCACTCAGAATAGGTGGGGATGAACTGGATGAAGCAATAATATATTATTTAAAAAAAGAAAATAACCTTCTTATCGGGGAAAGCACTGCAGAAAAAATAAAAATGGAAATAGGATCTGCATTTCCTCTTGAAAATGAAGGCAAGATGGAGGTCAACGGCAGAGACCTGGTAACAGGTCTTCCAAAAACCATTATAATTACCAGCCAGCAGATGAGGTCTGCGCTTGAAAAGACCTTGAGTGATATAATAAACTCTGTTGTTGAGGTACTTGATACCACTCCACCGGAGTTATCCTCAGATATTATGAAAAGAGGTATTGTACTTAGCGGAGGCGGTGCGCTCCTTAAGGGTCTTACTGAAAGAATAAGCAGAGAAACTCATTGCCCGGTGTTTATCGCTCCCGAGCCGCTGGGAGCAGTAGCTCTTGGAGCCGGCAAATGTGCAGAAGATTTCAATACATTGAAAAAATATCTCAGATATTCAAAGTAGCAGGCTTTTTAGCTTAGTTTATTTTAAAAATTATTATTTTACAGTTTTTATGGTAACCATAAATGGCTCCGGAAAGAAAAAGTCTCAAAAATATAATTATTTTAGTTCTTATAATAATTATATGCATAACTGTCATAACGGTAAGCTTCAGGCAGTCCGATGCATTTACAAGATTTAAATCTGCTGCACTTGATTATTTCAGACCTGTACAGGAAAAAACCTATCAGCTTTTCAGGCCTGTTTCATCATTTTTTGCAGGCATTAAGGACTATTTCGGCCTGAGGGATAAGCTTGAAAAGCTTCGCCAGGAAAATGCCCTGATTACAAAAGACTATTCAGAAAATATAAACCTGAAAATAGAAAATGACGCACTTCGCAAGCTTATAGGTATTGATATAAGAAGCGATTATGGAACAGTTCCTGCAAAAGTCATCGGATATTATAATACAAAATGGCAGTCTGAAGTTCTTATAAATAAAGGCAAGAGCGATGGTGTGGTCGAAGGGATGGCAGTTGTAAATGAAGATGGGCTGGTGGGAGTTATTGTGCTGGCTTCGAGCGAATCAAGCAGTGTAAGGCTTCTGTCTGACCCGCAAAGCAGCATAGGCGCAAGGATACTTTCCTCCAGAAAGCTTGGACTTGTTGAAGGCTCGACCGACAGGAAAATCTATTTAAATTACATAGCATCAGATGATTTGGTCTTTAAAGGCGATATACTGATTACCTCTGAATACGGGCAGTATATTCCGCCAGAAATCCTTATTGGAAGGATAAAAAGAATCGGCATCGCTGAACAGAACCTTTACAGGCAGATAGAGGTGGAACCATTTGTGGATTTCAAGAAACTTGAACATGTGCTTGTAATTAAAGGATAAAAGTGAAAATACTCTTAAGATTTGCACATTTTATATTTTTAATAGCCTGCATAGTAATACAGCTTTCATTTTTTGAACAGCTTAAGATTTTTAATATAAATGTTGATATTATACTTGTTGCAGTAATTGGAATAGCTGTATTTGATGGAGGCATATATGGACTTGTTAGCGGATTTGTCGCAGGTATGCTCCTGGATTTAATGGTTGGCAGGGTTGTGGGAGTCAGCGCTCTTCTTTACAGCATGAGCGGTTATTTTACCGGCAGGATAATGTCTATCGGGTTTAAAAAAAAGATATATATTTTTATACTGCTTATATTCTTTTTTACAGAAGCAAATCTTCTTCTATCCACCGGCATTTATTATTTGTTCAGCATAAGCTCTGATACTGCAGCTCTTGGCCTTGAGATGATAATAAATCCGATTTGTAATATAGTTATTATGTTTTTGGTATTTCCGCTGCTAAAAGCAGGTAGTGAAAGAAGCGAGGAAATTGGATTCACATATAAAGACCAGATTTAAAGTTATAATATATTTTTTACTCATTCTTGCAATTGTTCTAACGGTGCGGCTGTATTTTCTTCAGATAATGAGCGGGGAAATATATGCGCAGGAAGCAAGTGAGAATATTTTAAGGTCTGTAAATGTTGCTGCCCCAAGAGGTAATATATATGACCGAAATGGAAAGCTGCTTGTAAGAAGCATACCCGTCCCTGCTGTATCAGTGGACCCAAGAGTTGTTGCCGGAAATGAAGAAACTATGAAAATACTTGCTGAAAAATTGAATATGAGTATTTTTAAAATAAAAGAAAAAATACAGAAGAGCAATATTTCATATCTTGAGCGGATTATCTTAAAGCAGAATATTGATTACCGCACAATGATATATTTTAAGGAAAACAGCGCAATGCTTCCAGGCGTAGAAATAATCAATGTATTTTTAAGGGAATATGAATATGGAAGCCTTGCATCCCACATACTCGGTTACACCGGAGAGATAGATGAAGAAAAGCTTAAATTAAGCCAGTACAGTGTTGGTTATGAAGGTGGTGACCAGATAGGCCTGACCGGAGTCGAGCTTGTCTATGAACAGCTTTTAAGAGGAAACAAGGGAAAAATAACCTATGAAGTCGACCCTCTGGGCCGCCCGAAAAGCATCGTTGAAGAAAAAGCTTATATATGTGGCAACGATCTTTATCTTACCATAGATATTGACATACAGAGAGAAATAGAGGAAATACTTGCAGAGTCCATTCTGCAAATACGTGAAAAAAAAATTACTGGCACCGATGAGAATTATCTTGCTCCGGGCGGTTCAATAGTTGTGCTCGACCCTGATAAAGACGAAATAATAGCCATGGCCAGTTACCCTACATACGATCCTTCAGTTTTTACTGGAGGAATATCGGCAAAAGCCTGGGCTTATCTAAACGATGCGCAGAACCATTTTCCTTTAAACAACAGGGCAGTAATGGGTTATGCGCCCGGATCGGTGTTTAAGCTTGTCACGGCTTATGCTGGCCTGAGCGAAGATATAATAAACACAGGCAGGCATATAAATTGTGCAGGGACCTGGTATGGGCTCGGGCAGGATTTTCCCAAGTCCTGCTGGCTAAAAAGCGGGCATGGCGCAGAAAACATTTTTGATGCCATAAAAAATTCCTGTGATATATTTTTTTACCAGGTTGGCTATGAGCTTTTTTTAAAAAACAACAACCTTGATGAACTTATGCAAAAATATTCAAGGATTTTTGGATTCGGGCAAAAGACAGGTATTGATATATCTTCAGAAGATGCAGGTATTATACCCGACAGGGAATGGAAAAAAGAGTATTTTAAGGGCCAGACTGGCAAAAACATATGGTTTCCAGGGGATACTGTGAATATGTCGATTGGACAGGGCGACATACTTGTATCACCCCTGCAGATGGCCCAGGCCTATTCAATACTTATAAACAGGGGTGTAAAACATATTCCTCATGTAGGCATGGAGATTAAGACTCCTTCAGGCGATGTGATGGTAGATTTGGGCGAAAGTGAACCACAGAATCTTAATCTTAACAGCACATATCTTGAAATAATTGAAAAAGGTATGCTGCAGGTCGTTTCGCAGGGAACTGCTGCGGGAAGATTTTTCGGATTTCCTTTAAGTGAGATACCGGTGGCAGGCAAGACCGGTACAGCTGAGGTAGCAGGTAAACAGGACTCGGCATGGTTTGTATGCTATGCTCCTGTTAATAATCCTGAATACATAGTTGTTGTAATGATCGAGCAGGCTGGCGGCGGTTCTAGCTCTGCCGGACCTGTTGCCAGGGAGGTGCTTGACTATTTATTTGGTCTGGACAATGGTAAATGATATTTATACCGGGTTGGATAATTTAATTTTATGTAAAATGCTATGAAAAATTATGAAAATAATAATTTAAAAGACAAAAGCTACGGGCAGATAAATAGTGCCCAAAGCAGATATTTAAACGAAAAGGCTGCTTCTGCTGGTAGCATTGAAGCTCAAACAGGGTTTTCAGGTGCATATATCAATGAAAAAAAGAAAAGGGTCCTCAGATTTGATTTCATACTGCCCTTGCTGGTATTTCTTCTGTCAGGATTTGGCGTATTAATAATCTACAGCGCAACAAAATACAGCATGCCTAATGATGTTTCAGACCCAATGTTTTATTTAAAAAAACAGGGTTTCTGGCTCATAGGCGCTGCGGCGGTTTTTGTAATTATACAGTTTACAAATTACCGTTTTTTAAAAAAAATCTGGTGGCTTCCATTGATATTTATTATAGGTTTGCTGGTAGGGGTGCTTATTTTTGGTTATGAAGTCAACGGTTCAAAAAGCTGGATAGATTTGAAAATCTCATCCATACAGCCATCGGAATTTTCTAAAATACTGATGGTGCTTGTAAACGCTGTCATTCTTTCTAAATGGCCGCGCCAAAAATCAAACTCTGTGGGTTTTAAAAAGGTGGCACTTTCTCTTCTTGTAGCGGTCATGTGTATAATACTTGTGATGCTTGAGCCTGATTACGGTACAGCATTAATCTTCTTTTTGACTTTTATGGGGATGCTTTTTGTTTCCGGAGCAAACCTTTTTTATTTTTTTGGAATACTTGCAGCTACTGCCGGCGGGTTTTTTGTTGCAATCAAAACAGGTCTTGTAAAACAGTACCAGCTTGACAGAATCCTTGTTTTTATGAAACCAGATATAGAGAAGCAGGGAATAGGTTATAATCTTTTCCAGTCAAAACTTGCAATAGGTTCCGGGGGCATATGGGGCAAAGGGCTTTTCCTTGGCAAGCAGACAAATCTCAATTATGTGCCTGAACATCATACAGATTTTATTTTTTCTGTTATTGGCGAAGAGCTGGGTTTCTTTGGGGCAGTTATTGTGATTTTATTTATTGCTCTTATAATATGGAGATGCTTTTACATAGCGTCAAAGGCCAATAACAGCACCGGTGCACTTATTGCGTCAGGCATTGGTTTT
>JAFGMJ010000187.1 GCA_016927635.1 Actinomycetota bacterium | reverse complement strand
TTTTATAGGGCTAAAGCCGATTTTTTTAAAAATTTTAAAATAAAAATTTAAAATAATTTTAATTCATGCCAGAACAAATTGACATAAAAGTTTTAATTGACGAAAAAACGCTCAAAAATAAAGTCAGCAAGCTTGGAGAGCAGATAACACAGGATTATAAAGATAAAAAACCTGTGCTTATTGCAATACTTAAAGGCTCATTTATATTTGTAGCTGATATATGCAGGTTTATAAAGATTCCTGTGTTTTTTGATTTTATGGCTGTTTCAAGTTATGGAAATGCAAAAGTCAGCTCCGGTATAGTAAGGATAACCAAAGACCTTGATACAAATATTGAAGGCAAAGATGTAATAATAATCGAAGATATAATAGACAGCGGAAGGACACTAAATTACCTTATAAAAAATCTTGAGGCAAGAAATCCGAAAAGCATAGAGGTCTGTGCGCTCCTCGATAAAAATGTTCCAAGAAAAGCTGAAAATACTGTCAAATACAAAGGATTTGATATACCCAACAAATATGTCATTGGATATGGACTGGATGCAGGGGAAAAATACAGGAATCTGCCTTACATCGGCTATATTGAAGATAAATAAATCTTCTTTAAAAGCTTTTTAAACAAACCATTTTTAAAGCCCGCTTTGAAATTAGCCTGAAAGTTTTACCATTGAGATGCAGTCAAAGCAGATTATATTGCTTTAAGATAAACAGGTATGCTGATATTTAAGGTAAACTGGTTAAAAAAGCGCAATTGTAAAAACTTTGTAAAAAGATGTTTTTACATATGCTCTATCATTTTCTTATTTAAATAAAATAATATATAATATCAATGAAATTTTAGTATAAAAGGAGTGTTTTTGATTTGAAAAGGAGTTTTAAAAATATAGCTCTTCTTATCCTGTTAATAGTAGTTATATTTCTTATTTTCAGGAATCCGCTGTTTATGGCGCCTGAAGTAAAAGAGCTTAACTTAAATGAATTTGTTGCAAAGGTCAATGAGGGCCAGATAAACACAGCTGAACCTTTAAGCATTAAAGGGGATGATAAACTGATAGAGGGAAAACTTGCAGACGGCACGTCTTTTAAAGTGGCTTATCTTGAGAACTATGATGTGACAGCATTGCTTCTTGAAAAAAATATACCTTTTCTGGTTGATAACCAGAAGCAGTCAATATGGATACAGATACTGGTAAGTGCGCTGCCTTTCCTGCTCATTTTCGGTCTTATATTTTTCATGATGAACCAGCTCCAGGGCGGCGGGTCAAAAGTGCTGCAGTTTGGCAAGAGCAGAGCCCGTATTGCAAACAAGGGTAAAACCAGGGTGACTTTTAAAGATGTTGCCGGCACAGACGAGGCAATAGAGGAACTAAGGGAGATTGAAGAATTTCTTGAAAATCCTTCAAAATTTAAGGCAATGGGGGCAAAAATCCCCAAAGGAGTTCTGCTATATGGTCCTCCGGGAACCGGAAAGACATTGCTTGCAAGAGCAGTTGCAGGAGAAGCCGGAGTGCCTTTCTATTCTATTTCAGGCTCTGAATTTGTGGAGATGTTTGTGGGCGTGGGAGCATCACGTATCAGGGATTTGTTTGCGCAGGCAAAGGCATCGCAGCCTTCAATAATATTTATGGATGAGATAGACGCAGTCGGAAGGCACAGGGGAGCGGGCCTTGGCGGAGGACATGATGAGCGTGAGCAGACCTTAAACCAGCTTCTAGTTGAGATGGACGGTTTTGACCAGGACAGCACTGTGATTTTAATTGCTGCAACCAACAGGCCGGATATACTGGACCCGGCTCTTTTGCGTCCAGGGCGTTTTGACAGGCAGATAGGTGTAGACAGGCCTGACCTTATCGGAAGGGAACAGATACTTGAGATACATGCGCGTGGAAAACCTCTTGATAAAGACATAAACTTAAAGACAATAGCAAAGGAAACCCCGGGATTTACAGGGGCTGACCTTGCTAATATATTCAATGAAGCATCGCTTCTTGCGGCGCGACACAATAAGAAGAAAATAAGCATGTTCGAGATAGAGGATGCAATAGAAAGGGTTATTGCCGGTCCCGAGAAAAAGACAAGGGTCATATCCGAAGACGAAAAAAGGATAATCGCTTTTCATGAAGCCGGTCATGCCCTACTTTCCCATATACTGCCCAATACTGACCCAATACACAAAATATCCATAATTTCCAGGGGCAGGGCTCTTGGTTATGTGATAACACTTCCGGAGGAGGATAAGTATTTAAAATCCAGGAAAGAGCTACTGGATAATATCACACAGCTTCTCGGCGGCAGGGTAAGCGAGGAGATGAACTTTGAAGACATAACAAGCGGCGCCCAGAACGACCTTGACAGGGCAACTAAGTTGACCAGGAAAATGGTCACAGAATTTGGCATGAGCAAAAAAATCGGTCCTGTTACCTATAAGACAGATGATGAAGAAGTATTTCTTGGCAAGGAAATAATATCAAGGCCACATTACAGTGAAGAAGTCGCCTCTGAAATAGATAAAGAGGTAAACAGTATAATTTTGGAATGTTATGAAAAAGCGCGCAGCATATTACTTGAAAACAGGGATGCGCTTAAAATGCTTGCCAATACCCTTATTGAGAAGGAAACGCTTTCAAGGGAGCAGGTTATGAATATGCTCTTTAGTGTAAAGAGCCAGAAAAAAATAAAAGATTCTTCCAAACATGATGAAGAGAGCCAGACAGGCGCAAAAAATAAAAAAAGCAGCGTCAAAAGCGGCAGCAACGGCAGGGGAGAATATAAAAAAGGGGCGGTAAAAAATACTGATAAAAAGGATGCAGCCAGGAAAGTTTCTTCAGGCAAAAAATTGAACCGCAGTGAAATTACAGGAGAAAATGCAGCCGGGAAAACAGCCAGATAATGGATCAGGAAGAATTAAAATATTGAAATATTAAAGGAGGGAGTATAAATTACCCCTCCTTTTTGTGATTTGCAAGGTTTTACGTGACAGGAGTCTAAAAAAAATGGATAAAAAATTAATCGAAGAAGGCGTAAGGCTGATACTTAAAGGCATTGGAGAGAATGCAAAAAGGGAAGGCCTTATAAGAACCCCTCAGAGAGTTGCAGATATGTATGAAGAGCTGTTTTCAGGTATTGATAAGGACCCGGAGGAAGTTCTTGAGCCCTTATTTGATGAGAATCATGATGAAATGATTATTGTAAAAGATATTCCCTTCTATTCAGTATGCGAGCATCATATGGTCCCTTTTGTCGGCAAAGCGCATATTGCCTACATTCCCAATAAATCAGGTAAAATCATAGGTTTGAGTAAATTATGCAGGGTGCTTGAAATTGCTTCAAGAAGGCTTCAGGTGCAGGAAAGGCTGACAACTATAGTGGCTGATGCTATAATGAACAAGCTCCAGCCAAGGGGCGCTATGGTCATTGTGGAAGCTGAACATCTTTGCATGAGCATTAGAGGGGTAAAGAAACCAAATACAAAAACCGTTACATCAGCAGTAAGGGGCCTTTTCAGGGGCAATCCGGCCTCACGCGCAGAAGCAATGGCACTTATTAAATCAGGCCAGTAGGCATTTATGGGTTATAGAATACGCAAACTTGAAATAAGAAATAAAGATACCGGTATGCAGGAATTTGCAAAAATCGGTTCCACTCTTCCCGGCCAGCGCATAATGACTGATAAGATTTTTCCTCTTGCTTTAAAGGTCAAAGATTTAAATCCACACGGAGCCAATATACTTAAGCAGGAAATGCTTTCCAGGGCTGGCGATGTGGTAACTTCAAGAGATTCACTTATCCAGGACGAAGGATTGACTGATGTAATAATACTGGGAACGGAAAAATCTGTAAGAAGTCTTGCAGAAAAAATCAAAATGCAGCCGTTCGGGCTCAAAAAACTTGCCGCTGAGCTTGAAGAATATCTTGACTTCCTAGGAATGCGAGTACCTGTGTCAGCCGTAAAAATAGGTAAAAAAATATTTGACACCATTAATAACGGCCCTATTATAATGGGAATACTCAACGTAACCGATGACTCTTTTTTTGACGGCGGAAAATACTTAAGCGAAAATGATATGAGGCAAAGGGTAGAAGCTGTATGGCGGGAAGGCGGACATATAATCGATATTGGCGGGCTATCAACCAGGCCAGGCTCCAGGCCGGTAAGTGCGGAAGAAGAAATGAGAAGAGTGCTGCCTGCAATTGATTATGTAAGATCTTTTACGGGCCAAAAAGATTTAAGAATGCAGGATTATAAACCAGGTAATGGAATTGAACCCAACAAATGCGGTGATATTATTGTATCCTGTGATACATACAGGTCAGAAGTTGCAAGGGCCGCAATAAAAGCCGGCGCTGAAATAATAAATGATATAAGCGGCCTTACATTTGACGGGAATATGCCGCAATTGTTAGCAGAGACAGGTGCAAGTGTGGTAATAATGCACATCAAAGGAACCCCGGAAAATATGCAGAAAAATCCCCATTATGATGATGTAATAGATGAAATATATGAATTTCTTTACAAACAGACAGACTTTGCCATTAAATCAGGTGTCCAAAGGGAAAAAATAATAATCGACCCGGGAATAGGTTTTGGAAAGACACTTGAGCATAATCTTAAAATAATCCGGAGATTGCCGGATTTTGTGAATATGGGTTTTCCTGTTATGGCAGGCGCTTCAAGGAAATCATTTATAGGCAATATACTTGGAGAAACTATTTGTCCAAGACCGGCAGGGCAAAGGCTTGAAGGTAGCCTTGCTGCCGCTGTTTGTTCATATATAAATGGCGCAAGTATTTTAAGAGTCCATGATGTAAAGCAGACCTGTGATGCCCTGAAAATAGCATCTGCAATAAAAAACCAGAAGTAAAGATAAAAGAGTTGAATTTTATCTGCAATTTATTTAGAATCTTTTAGATAAAATTAAATATAAAAAGAATATAAATTTGCATATTCTCCGAGCCTTTTAGCCCTAATAAGTATAATTGCTTATGGGATGATAGACCGATAGGGTATAACTAGTAATGGTTATGCCTCCCGTATTGGAAAGGAGTAAAAGGGCATAATTGTTTATGCCTGCATGTGTTTTTTAGCTCCTTTTCGCTGGAAAGGAGCTTTTGTTTTTATGCATGATATTAAGCATATTTTCAGGTGCTGTTGCAAGCCAGAATTGCGCACTGCCTCAATGCAATGTCTTAAATAAATTAATCTATGGTTTTAAACTATCATACAAGTGTTGATGAAAGGAAACACATGATAAAATTCAAAAATACATTTGTATTCTTGCTTCTAATCTGTTTAATTATCTCTTCGGGTTTAACCGCCTGCGCTACAAATACAGCTCTGGCAGAAACAGAGAATAATACTGAAGCGGGGCAAAATAATGCTGCTGATGTTCTTGTACTGAATTACAGCGGCCAGGACATAAATGTGCCTGTCGAAGAGATAATGCAGCTTAAGGCAGTAATTAGAGATGTGACTGCATTGCCAAAAGATGATGAAGAGAAAGAAGCACGCAATGTAAAAGGCGTGCTGCTTGATGATGTGCTGCAGAAATATCTGCAAATAGCTCAAAAAGACGCAGCCTCTTTAAGGCTTATTGCCGGAGACGGTTATGCCATTGAAGTTGCGCCCGATATTATTAAGTCCAGGCAAATTATACTTGCCTATGAAATAGACGGAGAGCCCCTTGAAGATTGGGAAAAGCCGTTGCGCTCAGTAATTCCTGAAGTTTTTGCAATGTACTGGGTCAAAAACCTTGTAAAGATTGAAATAATTATGTCAATGCAGCAAGCTGAGGTAAAAAGAATAATAATACTTGAAGCCAGGATAAGCGAAATAGAGACTGTGGATTACCAGTATTATGATGAAAAGGCCAGGGCTGCATATATTGAAGGCCTGCTTTATGAGTTCAGCGAAAATCCTGCAAACGATACAGTTGTTGTAAAATCTTCAGATGGCCTTGAAAAAAATGAAAAAACAGAAATATTTAAAAAAGGCTTCATAAAATATACAGGCGAAAATTCCCCCATGTTTTTATCTGATGATTTGCCCAAGGGAATGTGGATTAAAAATATACTTTATTTTATATATGGCGGCTCAGCATATTTTTCTGCTCAAAGCGGTTTTTCTTCAATGACTGTCAGTGAAGCCGATGGCAATGATGCCATAAAATTAAGCGATGTCTTTTCAGCATGCGGAATTATCCAGTCGGATAAATATCTCTTCAAGGCCATTGACGGATATACTGTAGAGCTGGACTCAGCTTCTGTGGATAAAGGCTATATATATATTCAGGAAAATGGACTTCCTGCCTTATATTTTGAAGGGCTTGAAAAGAATACCAAAGTCAAGGATCTTATATATATGGGAATTTCTGAATAATAAAAAAGAAATACCGTAATTATATCGCTTTAGGATAATTTCAACTATATAAATAAAAGAAGAAAGGGGAAAAATGAGAAAAAGAAGGATTTTGTTTATCATTGGCTCAATTATAGCTGTTCTTTTGCTGAGTTTCATGATTTTTGCAGGCTGCAGCGGCCAGGGCAAAGACGCTATAGTCACAGAAACAGACTGGAGCATAACAATAAAAGATGCAGATGGAAAATCAGTTGAGTTTACAAATAAAGATGCAGCCGGCCTTGCGCTGAAAGAAATCAAAGCTGAGCTTGAAAAAAAGGACGGCACAAAAATAAAAGAAACCTGGAAAGGCGTACTGCTTTCAGAGGCACTGAAAAGTAAAGGTTTTAAACAGTATAAAACGGTAGCAATAGAGGCAAGTGACGGCTACAGGCAGGAATATGAAGCCTCAACAGTAAATGACGGAAGTACAATGCTTGGCTTTTACCTTGACGGCAAGGAATTAACTGTTGATGATGGCCTTGTCGAACTTGTCGCCCCGGCATTAAGCGGCAAATTCTGGATAAAAAATGTTACTGTTATTGAAATTTTAAATTAGGCTGGATCAATATTATATTTATATTTAAATGATTAAATATTGAAAAGCCCCATAAATGGCAGCATGAAATTAAAAATACAGTCAAAAAATTTTTTTAAAAAATTTAAAGTATTTGATTTGATCATAATAGCTATTGTTGCTGCTCTAGGAATAGCTGCAAAGCCTGTCATAGTGCCCCTGGTGCATATAATCACGGGCCCCCTGTTTATACCGGGGGGCGCTATTGCGGGGGGATTTTATATGATGTGGATAGTGATAGGTGCAGGACTTGTAGCAAAAAGGGGCGCAGCAACACTTATAGCGCTTGTCCAGGCAATACTGGTAATAGCTATTGGCACAGTTGGCACACACGGGATATTAAGCATAGTCACATACCTGCTTCCTGGCATTGCTGTTGAGCTGGTACTGCTGCTCTCAAAACAAAAAGTAGACAGTATTTTCTCATGTTTCTTTGCAGGCATGGCTGCAAATATAGCGGGAACCGTGCTATCAAATTTTGTTTTTTTTAAACTGCCGGCAATCCCTCTTATACTGACAATTGCAGGGGCCTCGCTTTCAGGAGGCCTGGGCGGACTGCTGGCTTTTGTTATAGT
The DNA here is from genome assembly GCA_016927635.1 of Actinomycetota bacterium. GTDB lineage: Bacteria > Actinomycetota > Humimicrobiia > Humimicrobiales > Humimicrobiaceae > VGAZ01. The sequence goes on along the minus strand of JAFGMJ010000187.1, from coordinate 54 downwards.
AAAGAATTTTAAAAAACTGAATCTGGCAGGATTTGGGAATGCAGGTAGGGATGG
>JAFGMJ010000002.1 GCA_016927635.1 Actinomycetota bacterium | reverse complement strand
TTGCAACGTCAATTCCTGTTGTAGGTTCGTCCAGAAACAATAACTCAGGCTCGTGGACAAGAGAGGCTGCAATTGTAAGCTTTCTTTTCATTCCCTTTGAGTAAGCTTTAAATCTTTTAAGTTATATTTAATTTAAATGCAATCATGCCAACGCAGAGATTTTTGCCTGAAAGGAGAAGTTTTAAACCGGCTGTGCTGATTTAAAAAGAATAAAAACAGGGGTTTGCAGCAGAAAAGGCAAAGGTCTTGACCTGACGGGCATAATCCTGGGCCTTCTTCTTGTAATATTCGGCTTTGTGCTCTGGTTTGTGGACTTTTTTGATTTTATTGATGTAATAACTTAATGTTTCAAGTAAATTTTATTCATTGCTGGTTTCAAAATCTGCTGCCGCCTGTAAGCCCTGCGCTACCTCAGTAATTATTCCTTTTTTAATATATATGGGTTGGACTATTTTTTTTAATGCCGGAAGCCGCAAGGTCAGAACAATGCCACAAATCAGGCTCAGTATTCCGCTTATCATTATAGTCAATGGCGCTCCTATTCTTTCAGCCATTGCTCCGGCTGCCAAGCTTCCAAACGGCGCCATACCCATAAAGGCCATGGTATAAAAACTCATTACGCGGCCACGTTTATCATCATCTGTAATTGTCTGCAATATAGTATTGCTTGCCGCAATTATTACTATAAAGCCAAAACCTGCAAAAAACAAAAAAACAGTTGAAAGGATGAAGTATTTTGAAAAAGCAAAAATTATTATGGTAATGCCAAATAAAAAGGTTGATGCTGCCATGATCTTGCCAAGGCCTAAAACGCTTTTTTTTGCAGCCAGATATATTCCTCCCATTAATGCACCTAACCCTGTTGACGCCATCAAATAACCCAGTGTATCCGATCCGCCATTAAGTATATCTTTTGCAAATACAGGCATTAAAACAGTGTACTGCATGATTGCAAAGCTGAGGGCGGCCAGCAATATAAGCATATCCCTAATAGGAGGAAAACCGAATGAATACTTAAAACCTTCCCTTAATTCTGTAAAAATGTGCTGGTGTACGGATTTAAAACTCTCCTTTTTAATTTTCATGAATAAAAGTGCGATTATAACTGCAATAAAAGTTATCCCATTTACTGTAAAACATATCCCCTCTCCAAGTTTTGCAACAATCACGCCTGCAATGGCCGGCCCAATTAACCTTGTTATATTAACAAGGGAAGAGTTTAATGCAATTGCATTGCCCAGATCTTTTCTGTCTTCAATCATTTCAACTACAAATGCCTGCCTTACCGGCATGTCAAAAGCATTGGTAAGACCCAAGACAATGCTAAGCACAATAATGTGCCACACCCTTATAACTCCAGTCAAAGTCAGTGCTGCAAGTGCAAAAGCCTGTAGCATAGATAAAGTTTGGGTAAAGAGCAGCGTTTTGTGTTTATTCCACCTGTCAATGCAAACTCCGGCAAAGGGCGCAAATAAAAAGCTTGGAATTTGGCTTAAAAATGTAACCAGCCCAAGCATTAATGCAGAATCAGTTAACCTGTAAACAAGCCAGCTCATTGCTACGACCTGCATCCATGTCCCGCTCAATGAAACCAGCTGTCCAGAGAAAAAAAGCCTGTAATTTCTATGGCTAAGCGAGCGCAGTATAGCCTTTACGCTGGAATTTTTATTGAATTTTTTATTTTTTTCTAACACTTAATTTAAAATTTTTGCCAAATATTGATTTTTACTGTCTTATTTTTCAAAATACAAAGATATGTTTTCTGCCATCCTGCCCAATAAATTTACTTTTAATGAATCAATCAATATTTTCAGTTGCAAATACAATTATTCTATGGAAATTAGTATCTTTTGCAATTATATTTTTACAAATACGCTTCAGTTAATTTTATATTGAAAAATAATTTATTCTTTTTTTACTAATAAAAAAAATTGCACACTGCTTTTTACTGGAAAAATTGCGATTGAATAATGCTTTTTTAAATTATATACTTACCTGAACAGGTGATGGAGTTCACCCCATAACCGCTTATAAAGAGCTGATAACTCCTGCTAAATATCCGATTTAGAGAGGAGTTTTTTATGGTTTTAAAATTTTTATATGTTTTTATTGGAGGTGGGCTTGGAGCGCTTCTTCGCTACCTTCTGTCCAGTATAATACAAAAACAATCTTCAAGCCTTTTTCCTTATGGAACACTTGCTGTAAATCTGATTGGCGCATTGCTTATCGGATTTTTATGGGAGTTCTTTTCAGGTATTACAGTTTCTACAAATATGAAGATACTTATTTTTACGGGTATCCTTGGTGGTCTTACAACATTTTCAACTTTTAGCCTTGAGACTTTTAATCTTTTATCAGAAAAGCAATATATAACAGCGCTTATAAATGTTGTTGCAGGTAATGTATTTTGTATTGTTCTTGTGTTTGCCGGATCAATTATTGCAAGATTTTTATTAAAATTATTTGGCAGGGGTAATTTATGAAAGAGTCAAAAAAAGGCTACCTGCTTCGTATCTTAATTGGTGAAGATGACAGATACATGGGCAGGCCTTTATATGAACAGATTGTACTTAAAGCAAGGGAGCTTAAATTATCAGGGGCAACTGTATTTAAAGGTATTATGGGCTTTGGCGCGGACAGCTTAATACATACTGCCACAATTCTCAGGCTTTCCGAAGATATGCCGATTATAATTGAGATTATCGACACAGAGGAGAATATAAATAAGATATTGCCTTTTCTTGATGAAACTGTAAAAGGCGGTCTTGTAACTCTGGAAAAAGCAACAATTATTAAATATTCATCAAGCAAAAAATGAAAATATTTTTTAGATGCAGACAAAACTAAGCATGAAAAGCTATAATATGTAATTAGTTTTAAGTATATGTTTGCATATGCTCTGAGCAGAAGCAATTAAAGCAGAAAGGATAATAATGCATAAAGGCAAAAGCAATAAAATCTTTTTTTTTGTTTTTACAGCACTTATCCTGGTATTTATAATTTGTTTGACAGTATCCTGTAATAATGATACAGGTGAAAACTTAAAACAGGGCTCCAGTGGCGTCATATCATTATTTGACAGCCTGGGTATTGGAGATGTGCCACCTTTTCCCGGCTCACGATTTGACGTGGACCTGTACAGAAGTATTGACAGTGTTCTTTTAGAACTTCCTGAAATGCCGGAATTATTTTCCGAATCTGTTTTCTCCACATATATAACAAAAAGCTCGCCAGATGACGTTAACTCTTATTATTCTAAAAAAATGAAAGAGCTTGAATGGGAATTCATCCAGACTTATGATTATGAAGAAGAGGGCAGTTTTACCACATGGCAGAAAATGGCAAACACAGGAAAATATGTGACATTAGGTATCTATACCGGGAATTATTTAAAGAATAACAAGAGAGCCACACTTATTTTAAACGGATTTGTTATTCCCAAAGATGATGAAAGTTTTGACGAGCCAGGCGGTATAAAGCAAGAAGGAGCTGAACCCGAAGGAATAATATATTTTGAAAATCCCACACCGCCTCAGGGGCAGGGGCTGCTTCTTACAAAGCCGGTTTCTGCCGGTATTGAGGGCTGGAAAATATGGCTGCAGGAAGGAAGCAATGAAAAGGGCATAAACGAGGCAAACCTTGTTAATGACAGGCATTTTGGTAATGTTGTTAAATTTCAAAGGTCCTCCAACCCCGACGATGGCGGAGCAGCAGGCATATACCAGGAAATCGATATCCCTGTTTCACATTTTAAAAGCTTATATATATGGCTTGTAGGAAAAATAGATAATGAAAATGGCGGAAATATTGCAAATACCTCACCTCAATGGTTTCCTGAAGGAGCAATACAAATCAGCATAAAATATATTGATACATGTGGCGCCTCTCAACAATGGTATCATGGTTTCTATTATTCCCGCATTAAAAATCCTGACAGCCTTCACTTTACCAGAATAAACAAAGGAGACTACTTCTGGTATATTGGTCCTGATTTAATGGCATTTGAAAATAAGCCTGAAGTTATCAAAGAGATCAGGGTATATGGTTTTGGGTGGGACTTTTCAAGCAGCCTTGCTGAAATTAACCTTATAGCCCAATAATAATACTCTGTGCAGATTAATAAGCAATAAAACCTTGCAATATAAAAAAATCTTTTTTATCTTGATACATTCTTTAAGTTTGTATAAAATTAGATTTAAATTGTTTTCTTTATCTGTGGCGTTTTGAGTAAGGATTAAAAAAATAAAACGGCTGCAGGCCTTAATATAAAATAGTCCAGATATTAAAACTATAAAATCTTTAAAAGTAAGGAACTTTAAATGATTTACTACCAGTATATAATCACGGGTTTTATTGCCTTCATTTTTATAAATTTTATCGTCAATATGATTTTTTTTAAAAATATTAAAAATTTTAAATTGCCTTCAGGACTTATTGGCTCTCCTCCCCTTATATCAGTGCTTGTCCCGGCAAGAAATGAGGAGGCAAATATAAGGAAGCTACTTGTCTCACTTATTAAACAGGATTACAAAAACATAGAAATACTTGTCCTGGATGATAATTCCAGTGATGAAACTGCAGCCATTGTTAGACAGATGACATTGAAAGATTCCCGTATAAGGCTTATTAATGGCAAAAAACTTAAAGAAGGCTGGTTGGGAAAATCATGGGCATGCCATCAGCTTGCTCTGCAGGCTAAAGGAGAATATCTGATATTTACAGACGCTGATACCCTTCACTTTCCTGATACCGTAACCAGGTCCCTTGCAGCAATGCTGGGCAGTGGCATCGATGGTTTAAGCGCTTATCCCAGGCAGATAATGGTCTCTTTTGCTGAAAGGATGCTTGTGTCCTTTATCGATTTTGGCGTTTTTACCATGGTTCCGCTGGCATTGATTAGAAAGACGAAAACGAAATTTTTCAGCACAGCTATAGGCCAGTTTTTTATGTTTAAAAAGGAAGTATACTTTAAATTTGGCGGGCATGAGTCAGTAAAGGCAGAGATACTTGAAGATATACATCTTTCAAAAAGGATAAAGGCTGCCGGTTTTTCGTATATGGTATTTGATGCAAGCAGCAATGTTTTCTGCAGGATGTATAAGAATTTCAGGGAAGCGATTCAGGGTTTTTCTAAAGTCATTTTAGCAGCTTTTGATTACAACGGATTGAGTGAAGCTATTGCAGTCTCTTTCTATTCAGTTCTTTTTATGGTCCCTTTTATACTGCTTCCTGTTGCTCTTTTATTTGAGTGGCCAAGAATCTTGCTGCTGTTAAACATGCTGCAGATTCTTTTAGTTATTGCTATAAAAATAATAATTGCATTAAGATTTAAGGAGCGCATCCTTGATGTTTTTCTCACACCAGTTTCAGTCTGCTTCATAGTTGCTGTGGCGGCAAATTCTTACATACAGGCGAAATTAAAGAAAGGCGTTTACTGGAAAGGCAGGATATATGATGTCAAAACCCCCGAAAAAATCAGCCTGGTCGCCGATAACTGTTATGAGTATGAAATATCTGAAGAGCTCGGCATAGATAAAGACCTGAAAACCAAATTTTAGTTAGGCTTAAATAATCTTAATTAAAAAAGTCCCTTTATTATATTCTAAGTGACTATTTAAATAATAATCAGCTGCTATTTCCTCAATATATTTTTGGCCCTGTATTCTATATAATCCAGGTCAGTATCTTTTGGAGCCACACCAGTATTTACCGCGGCTGATGCCACTGATGTTGCCACTGCAGGAAGTACCCTGCTGTCAAATGGTTTTGGTATGATATAGTCACTTCTTATATCTTTTTCAACTATTGATGCGATTGCTTTTGCTGCAGCAAGCTTCATCTCCATATTTATCTCGGAAGCATTAGCGTCAAGCGCACCCCTGAAAACGCCCGGGAATGCAAGCACATTATTTACCTGGTTGGGATAGTCTGAGCGGCCTGTGGCTATAATCTCAATTCCTATGCTTTTTGCAAGCTCGACTTTTATTTCGGGTTCAGGATTGGCAAGAGCAAATATTACAGGCTTTTTATGCATTTTGGAAACCATTTCCGGACTTAGCTGATTTGCAACAGACACTCCTATAAAAACATCAGCATCTGAGACTGCATCCGAAAGGCCGCCTTTTATCTTATCGGGATTTGTAAGTGAGGCAATCTCTTCCTTGGCAAAATTCAAGTCCTGCCTGCCTTTATAAATAATACCTTTTGTATCGCACACCAGTATATTTTTAATCCCAAGGTACGCCAAAAGTTTTACAATTGAATGGCCCGCTGATCCGGCTCCATTCATAACGACCTTTATGTTTTTCATATCAAGATTATAATATTTAAGCGCATTAAGAAGCCCTGCAAGGGTCACTATTGCAGTGCCGTGCTGGTCGTCATGAAATATTACCATTTTTGTTTCTTTTTTCAGTCTTTCTTCGATTTCAAAGCATCTTGGTGCTGATATATCTTCAAGATTTATACCTGCAAATGAAGGTTCCAGAAGTTTTACAGTCTCAACTATTGTGTTGTTATCCTGGCTTTCAATGCAAAGAGGAAATGCTGACACTCCTCCAAACTGCCTGAAAAGTACACATTTACCTTCCATAACAGGCATTGCCGCTCTTGCTCCGATATTGCCGAGACCAAGTACTGCAGAGCCGTCAGAAACAACTGCTATCATGTTAGCCCTTGCTGTATATGTGTTTAAAAGAGAAGGGTCCTTTTGAATCTGCCTGCATGGTTCAGCGACCCCAGGCGAATATGCAAGCGCAAGGTCGTGCTCATTCTCTGTAAATACCTTTGATATTACATCGATTTTTCCCTGCCTGTCTTTGTGCATTAGAAGCGATTCTTTGTATATGTCCAATTTTTTCTCCTG
>JAFGMJ010000186.1 GCA_016927635.1 Actinomycetota bacterium | reverse complement strand
CTATTTGTTCTTGTTAATAATCATTATGCAGAATCCACCCCGGTAGAATATAATTGTAATATAAAAAATCTAGCCGATAGAGCAATATCATATGGTATTCCTGGAATACATGCTAATGGCATGGATGTTTTAGAAGTCTATGAAGTAGCTAATGAAGCAGTTCAAAGAGCGAGAAATGGTGATGGCCCAAGTCTTATAGTACTCGATACATATAGATATGCGGGCCATTATGTAGGAGAACCAGAGGGCTATAGAACCGATGCAGAGATAGAAGATTACAAAAAAAGAGATTGTATACAGAATTTCAAAAATTATTTAATAGAAAACAAACATTTAGATGAGAAAGAATATAAATCTTTAGATGAAAACGCACAAAAAGATATTGAAAAGGCAATTACATTTGCTGATAATAGCCCAAACCCTGATATTTCAGATATAGATACAGATGTATATGTATAAATATCAGAATTTTTAAAGTTTTATCATCAATTTAATAAGAATTTATTTACTAAGTTTGGATAGGAGTGCGAAATGGGAAGACAATTAACATATAAGGCAGCTATAAATGAAGCTATCAGAATAGCGATGCGTAAAGACAGTGATATTATAATGCTAGGTGAAGATATAGCTGGTGGGGCTGGAAGGGAAAGCATTGGAATTGAAGACGCATGGGGTGGCCCATATGGTGTTACAAAAGGTTTAATTAAAGAGTTTGGAAATAAAAGAGTTTTCGATACACCAATTTCTGAATCCGGTTTTATAGGCGCAGCAATTGGTGCGGCAATGGCTGGTTTAAGACCTTTAGTTGAACTTATGTATGTAGACTTTGCTGGTGTTTCATTTGACCAATTTTTAAACCAAGCATCAAAGTTAAGATTCATGTTTGGTGGACAAGTCACTGTTCCTATCACTGTAAAAACTTTAATGGGTGCTGGTTGGAGAAATGCAGGTCATCATTCTCAGACGTTATATTCTCTTTTTGCCCATATACCAGGGTGGTATTCTTTAGCGCCTTCATCGCCCAAGGATGCAAAAGGAGGCTTACTTGCAGCTATACGTAACGACAATCCAGTCATACTTTTTGAACACAAAATGCTTTATAATACTACTGGGGATGTACCAGAAGAAGATTACGAGCTGCAACTTGGCAAAGGTGAAGTTAAAAAAGAAGGATCAGATATAACAATAGTAGCATTATCTTTTATGGTCAGTAGAGCGTTAAAGGTTGCAGACAAGCTTGAAAAGGAAAATATAAGTGTTGAGGTAATAGATCCTATATGGTTAGCTCCACTGGATGAAGAAATTATTATAGACTCCATCAAAAAAACTGGCAAAGTCTTAATAATTGATGAAGACAACCCGAGATGTAATATGGCAACTGATATTGCGGCTTTGATAGCAACACATTGTTTTGATTATTTGGATGCTTCTATTAAAATATTGTCTCCTCCAAATGCTCCCGTTGCATATGCTCCTATACTTGAAGATAATTATCTAATCAGTGAGGAAAAAATTGAAAAGGCTGTTAAGGATATTTTAGGATAGAGATATTAAAAATTACATAATTAATACAATTTGTTTTTATCAAAAATAGATTGATTTCAATTGAAATTAATAATATAAATTTCATTTTGTTAAAAATTTTTTGATAGCTTGTTTATTAAAGTTATCAATATTATCAATCTAAAAAATAAGGTTTGCAATGAAAGTTATCAGAACTATTGTGTTAGAAGATGCAAAAAAAGCAGTAGCTGGTATGGAACAAAAATGTTTAGAGCTTAAGCTGGAATGCAGTTTTTGTGTAACCGATTGTATGGGAAATATTGTTATACTTCAAAAAATGGATAATGCAAGCCCTGCATCTTTAGAGCTTGCTGTGGTTAAAGCGAAGTCGGCATTAAGTAGCTTTTTATCTACAAGAAAGTTGGATGATATAAATAAAGATAAAAATATTCAAATAGGTTATCTGCCAGATAACTGTAGAACAGCGATATAGGGTGGTTTTCCTTTTTTTGAAAATATAGAAGACATCATTCCCATAGGGGCAATCGGTGTTAGCGGAGGTTCTTGGGAACAAGATGAAGAAATTGCTAAAACTGGAATAAAAGCTATGAATTTAATTAATAAATAATTATGAAAAGTGAAAGTGTTGTGGATTGAACTAAAAAATAATTGTTTTATTAATCCATATTTCAAAATGGGATTATAATTTTATTTTTAAAATATTTCTATTAGTTCGGTTTAAAATTGTTGTAATATCCAAAAAATATTTAAATTATTTGGTTTTTTTGATTATTGTTAATAAACCCCCAATGAGCTATTATTATGCCTGTATGAAAGATGAAGTTACAAAAATAACACTGTTCTGCATAAACTGCAATAAAGAAACGCCTCATACAGTCAAGTATATTGGCAGCTTTTTGCGAAGTGTATCCTGCGATGTATGCACCAAAAAGATTGAAATAGACAGAAGGCATTTGCGCACTGTTTTTGCTGAAGATTTTATCGACAGGATACTTACAAAACCGCATAGAATAACAGAGGATATGAAAAAAGCATTTGCAACGCTTACGCCCTTTTTTCCAAAAAGGCTTTTTACAGAACCGCTGCAGGCGCTGAGAGACATATATGAAGTGCTTAAAAAAGATAATGGAAAAAAAGAATTAAATGATAAGAATACCAATTCATCCGCCGAAGACAAAGACAATAAACAGGCAGGTAATGCGGAAAAAAATTAATAAAATTGAATCAGTCTATTTAAGAGGGCATTTATACACCTTTATATCAAAAACCATCATAAAATATTTTATTATATAATCTTTTAATTGAGGCAATGCTACATCTTTTTTTAATATTTCTTTTATAGATGTCTGCCTGTAATCTTTTAAGCCGCAGGCTATTATATTTTTAAAATATTCAAGATTTACATTTGCGTTTAAGGAAAAGCCATGCAAAGTTATCCATTTTTTTACTCGCAACCCTATTGAAGCAATCTTGCCTTTTTCTGTAAAAACCCCCCTTAGCTTATTAATCCTGAATCCAGATATGCTGTATTCTGCAATCACACTTAAAATAACTTCTTCAAGATTATAGACAAACAGGGTCAGGTCCTGTCCAAAATACTTAAGGTTAAATATCGGGTAGCAGACCAGCTGGCCCGGACCATGAAAAGTCACATCTCCGCCACGGTTTGACTGCAGCAGCTCAATTCCCTGGCTGGAAAGGGATTCTTTTGCCGCAACAATATTACTCATATTTGAATTGCTGCCTATTGTGATTACAGGGTCATGCTCAAGAAGAAGGATTACGCCTCCAAAATCAGTATCTTTGATCAATTCAAATATTTCAACCTGCAGGTTGAATGCTTTTTCATATCCTATCCTGCCAAGGTCAAATGCAAAGAACTCCTTAGCAGGCTTCATAGAAAATACTTGGAAACTTTCTTTTTCAGGTAAGCATCTGTCCCGGTTTTCTTTTAAGGTATTTAATATTTTTTCTCTTAAAGTGTTGTAAATAAAATCATCCATATTATAATCTTTGAAAACTGTAAATCTTTGAAAAATTGACAATATAGTACAGCAAATAATATTTTATGTGAATATTTATAATGTTTTGAGTTTGCTGTATGCAATGAGTTTAATAATATAATAAAAATCCCGGCATTCGTTTTATTTGTGAATAAATGCCATATTGGTTATTTTCTGAAGGAAAAAAGGAGTTGATAAAAATGGAAGTAAAACAGGCAGACCTTGCAGTTCTTGGCGGGGGTCCAGGCGGTTATGTAGGAGCAATCAGGGCAGCAAAGCTGGGCATTAAGACTATTGTTATTGAAAAAGAATATCTTGGTGGAACATGCCTTAACTGGGGCTGTATTCCCACAAAGGCACTTTTTCATGTTGCTGAAAAAATTGAGGAAATAAAAAAATCTGAAATATTTGGAATAAATGCAAAATTTGAAAGCCTGGATTTTTTAAAAGCGATGCAGCGCAAAGATGCAGTAGTCTCAGCGCAAAGGCAGGGGCTTGCATTTCATTTCAAGAAAAACGGTATTGAACTTGTCAGGGGCAAAGGAAAGCTTACAGGCATTGATACAATAGAAGCTGAGCTTGAAAATGGTGAAAAAATAATTGTAAAAGCTAACAATATCATGATTGCTACAGGAGCATATGCAGGTAGCGTTCCTCCATTTATACTTGATGGGGAAGGCATAATAGATAATATCGGGATCCTTTCATTAAAGGAAATTCCGCAATCTCTAATGGTTGTGGGAGGTGGAGTTGTTGGCTCTGAATTTGCAAATATATTTAATGCTTTTGGAAGCAAAGTTACAATAATTGAGATTTTGCCAAGAATACTTTCCACAGAGTCTGCAGAAGTTGCAAGCACTATTACAAAAGTCTTTGAAAAAAAAGGTATAAAAATACTTACCAATACAGTCGCTGAAGAAGTAAAGAAAAAGGATGGCAGGTTTATATGCAGTTTAAAAGGCGGCCAGGAGATTGAAGCTGATAAAATACTTGTTTCTGTTGGGAGAAAACCTATTTCAGAAGATATAGGGCTTGAAAACGCAGGTATTGAAACTGATGAAAAAGGCTTTATTAAAGTTGATTCAAAACTGAGAACCAGTGCTCCTAACATATATGCCGTCGGGGATGTTACAGGAGGCCTGCAGCTTGCACATGTTGCTTCAGAGGAAGGAAAAATCGCTGCAGAAATAATTGCAGGAAAAGACAAGGCAATCGATTATAAAGTTATTCCATGGGCAGTTTTTACATCCCCTGAAATAGGCACTGTAGGCCTTAATGAAGAACAGGCAAAAGCAGCCGGATACAATGTATGCTATGGGACATTTCCCTTCAGCAATAGCGGAAAGGCATTTATAACCGGTGAAACTGAAGGATTTATCAAAATAGTCACAGACAAGGATACGGGGGAGATACTTGGCGCCCAGATGGTGGGTCCAAGGTGCTCTGATCTTGTCCATGAAGTAGCAGTGGCAATGAAGGGTGAAATCGTGGTAGATACGCTTGCTGAGACTGTTCATTCTCATCCTACGCTGTCGGAAGCTGTTATGGAAGCTGCAGAGGATTGCTTTGGTCTGGCAACACACTTTAGTAAATAAAAAATGATAAAACTGGTGGTTACAGATGTAGACGGAACGCTGCTTGACAGCGACTCTATGCTGCCTGAGCTTAACAGGCAGGCCTTGCTTGATTGCCAGAAAAGAAATATAGGTGTCATACTTGCAACAGGTAAGACTGTTCATGCAGTCAGGCATCATATAGCTGCGCTTAAACTTGAGCTTCCCCAGATAACTATGCACGGAGCAGCTGTGCTTGACAAAGAGTTCAAGCTAATCCACTCAGTCAAAATAGAGCCAGGGCTTTATATTGATGTTATAAGGACAATAAAAAAAAGAGGCTACAGGCCGCTTGCGGCAAAGCTGGATGGATACATATATTTTGACAGTTATGATGAAAAATTTTCATTTTTTGAACAAGTAGATGAAAAATTATATGCAATCAGCAGCCTTGAGGATGATTCTATTGCTCAGAATTGTGCCGCTATTTCAGTAGCTATAAGAGAAACAGATCCGCTTGATATGTTCTTAAGGCAAAAATATTCCTCAATACTTCAGGTTGTGCGCTCTGGTGAATTTTTCTTTGATGTGTTAAACCTCGATGCTAATAAAGGCCATGCACTTCATTATCTTTGCAGTAAGCTGAAGATAAAAAGGGATGAAATTGCTGTTTTTGGAGACAGCCCCAATGATTTGAGCATGTTTGATTATGCCGGGTTAAAAGTTGCTGTAAAAAATTCCTATCCGGAAATACTGCAAAGAGCGGACATAATAACAGATGAAAGCTACAACTGCGGGCTCGCAAAAGCTATATATAAATATATACTGGTTTAAAATTCCTGATTAAATTTGTTTTTGTAGATGCTACAATCGCAACACAAGGAGGCAACCTGGAGGGGTTGCTTTTTTGTTTTAAAGACATGAAAAATGCCCTGATCTTTATAGCACTATGGTATAATTGAGATAAGGTGGCTGTAGCGGGAATTAAACCCGCACGAGCGTGTTAACACTCACTTGTTTGCAAAACAAACACTTATGCCAATTCCGTCATACCGCCACAAT
>JAFGMJ010000018.1 GCA_016927635.1 Actinomycetota bacterium | reverse complement strand
TTTTTTAATCTCATATTTCTTTAAGAGAATTTGAATCTACTATATTGTGGTAGTAATGGCCGGACTCTTTTATCTTGCGTTTAAGTCTGGGAGAACTGAAGTCAACTGATACCAATCCGAATCTTCTTGTAGGTCCGTGAGTAAGTTCAAAATTATCAAATGTCGACCAGTGAAAGTATCCAATTACCGGAAGGTTTTCATCGCAGGCTTTTTTAATATAACTTAAATGGTTATAAATATTGTATTTTCTTAAATAATCATCATTTGTACATGTGCCGTTTTCGCAAATAATGAGGGGTTTTTTATATTTTTCATAAAAAAATTTAATCTGCTCATAGATACCCCGGGGGTATATCTCCCACATGTCATCATGTGCTATTTTTAATTCATCAAGTCTTTTGGCGCCTTTTTCCTGATATGCAAGTAAAGGAAACCTGTCTATTTGTATTCTTCCATAATAACTGAAACCAATATAATCTGCATACCTGCCTTTAGCTGTAAAATATTCGTGAACTGGTTCGTGCTGAATAAAATCAAAAAAATTTTTAATTATGTAAGATGAGGGATTATACTTATTTCCAGCAACTTTTACTTGCATATGTGCATGAGAAATACCTGTGATTATATTGGGATAATGTGCTTTTACATGTTCATAAACAAGCAAGTGAGCCTTTGCCATGTTTGAAAGAGCGATTTTGCGCAATACCGGGTTAAATCTGCCAGGCTTAAAAGTTTTGAAAAGATATGCAAGATTTACATATGCATTTGGTTCATTAAATGTATTTAATATATCTATATAGTCAGAAAATACATCCAGAACTTTTTTAGAATAATCAAAAAAATATTTTGCAGAATCCTTATTTGTCCAGCACCCTGTTTTATACATCCAGAGAGGGTTGGAAAAATGGTTCAGTACAAGGAATACTTTCTTTCCATTATTTTTTAATGACTTGAAAATCTTTTCATAATGTTTGACAGCATCTTTTTCTAGCTGGGCAAAAGGGGACCTCTGAAGCTTTGACCAGTCCATGGAAAACCTGTAAGCATTTCCCAGATATAATATATATTCAATATCCTCATCAACATGTCTATAATGGTCTATTGAGTTTCCGAGAAAAGTGCCGTCATCTCCCTTAAATCCCAGCCACTCAGTTTCACTTTCGCCCTCTATCTGGAATGCGGAAGTTGCAGTACCCAAAATAAAATTTTCAGGAAATCTCATATTTATTAATTATATTGAGTTTGGATTTAAATACAATTAAAGATATAATTAAATCATGGAAATGGAAGAAAAAATAAGAATGGCAATGGAAAATACAGAGATACTTCTCCAGCCAAAAAAACTGCTATCTACTTATGAGTCTACTACAGTTAAATACTATATACTTACAAATCCGTTTTATCTGGAATTTGAGGGCAAAAAACAGGACGATGAGACAGTTATAAGGGAGGGAAGGATTACCTGGCAAAAACCTAAACTTATAACCCCTTATTATATTATGCGTATGGAAGGATTCAGCGAAGAGGCAAAAAAGGCTTTTATGATTGCTGCCGGTGAGAATGCTGACATTGCTATGATGCTTTATAAGATGAAATTTATAAAAGACTATGACCATATGGAAATAGTCAATGATTCACTTGAAAATGTAACGCACAGAATCGAGAGTGATATTGAGAAATACAATGATATGTTCAGCGCAATTATTAAAGGAGTTGATGAGTTCTGGGATGTATCGCTTACTAAATTTGTATATGAACTTATAGTCAACAGCGCTTATTACTCTCATTTGCCTGAATTTAATAAAAACAGCATGATAAATTATGATATGAATGGACTGCCTGTAATTGCTAAAGATTATAACGGCATACCTTTTATGGCAAAAAAGGAAATCGAAAATCTTTTTATTATGTATAAAAATGGTGAAATTGATGCCAAACACTTAAAAGATGAAATTGACAGCTGGGGACTTTTTGATTATTACCAGGACAGGTTTTTAAGTCTTTTCCGTAAAAATAGATAAAATCATAATATACAAAAACAGGAGTGAACATGGAAGAAAAGATTAAGACAGCTATCGAAATTGCAATGGAAAAAGCAGCTTTGCTTGAAGATCTTTCTGAACAGGAAAAAGAGGAAATCAAAAATAAAAAAAGGCTGGAGCCCCTGATGGCAGCTTTTTATAAAAATAATTTAAAACCAGAAGATTTATGGGAAAAATTAAAAAATGAAAAACCGTCTTTTTTAAAGATGGTTCAGTTAAATCTTATTGATTCAATTAATTTTAATCTTGAAAAATCTGAGATAAAAAGAAGAAGCAATGCAATAATTGCTGTTGAATCTTTAAAAAAAGAGCAGAAAACATCTGCCATACAGCAGGGATTATCAATGATAGAAAGTATTATAAAAAATGCTGAAGCAGAAAAAGAACATGTATATGCCCAGTTTAAAAAAGCAGTTGAGAATAATCCCCAGGCCAGAAACAGGGTCATTGAACAGGGTGGAGCCAAAGTGATCCTGAAACTTTCAGTTGAAGATGCAATTTCACAGAATCCCCAGTGGAAACAGTTTATTTCTGAATATGAAGCTAAAAATGATGCCGGATTTGCAGATATAATTCAACGTGTCAAAGATTATATTACTTAAGAATTAGTTTTAATCACTGGAGCTAAAAAGCTAGTTCATATTTTGTCTATTTTTTTGATATAAGAAAGTATATCGAATTTACGGCTGCATCCGTTATAGCTCATATATCTTATCTTGCCGAAAACTTTTCTCTGGTTCCATGCTCGGTCGTGGACTCCACCTATGCTCCATGCTATGCCTGTGTAACCGTTAGGGTCCCTGCCATCAAGTGAATAACTGTCGTTTAAATATACTGCATATTTTACGGCTTCGTCAGGAGATGAGGTCCATTCAAGGATTTTTTTTGCCCAGTACATTCGCATATAACCATGCATTTTTCCTGTTTTGGCCATTTCCATTTGAGCTGCATTCCACAACGGGTCATGCGTTTTGGCATTTTCAAATTCTTCCAAGGTGTAAATATAGTCTCTTTTGTCTGGCCTGTGGTGATCAAGAGAATCTCTTGCCCAGGCTGGAAAACCTTCAAAAGAATCATAGCAAGGGTTATAATAGCAGAAATTATCTGAAAGCTCGCGACGTATTATAAGTTCTTCAAGAAAAGTTTCTTTTTTACTTTCATCAATATCCATTTTTATTATTTCAAGGGCTACTCTTTGCGCAGAAATCTGGCCAAAATGTATATATGGAGAAAGATTTGACTGCGCAGGCTCATTGGGGTCATTTCTTTTTGTATCGTATATATTAAGACCGTTTTCTATAAAATTTTCAAGCATATTGATTGCATTAGCATAGCCGGGTTTTAGCCATCCGGCAG
>JAFGMJ010000185.1 GCA_016927635.1 Actinomycetota bacterium | reverse complement strand
GATTTATCAAAAGAATTTGGCCGGCTATAATATTTTCTGTATACTTCAATATTGTCAAGCTCTGATATTATGTAAGGGCAGTTTCTTTCTGAGGTTGCTATTATAATCTCTCTGCAGAAATCATTTATTTTAAAAAGCTGGTCGATAAAGAGAGGGATTGTACCTATTTTTATTTCAATTTTATTGAATCCAAAACGGGTGCTTCTGCCCCCTGCAAGTATAATACCGCTAACCATGCCTGTATATGATGTTGAAGGATTTTTTAAAGGATTAATTTTTTTTCGCACTTTTTTGGGTCTAATATCATTAACCGGTTTTATATATTATTCTTTCAGGGTGTGAATAAATATTGAACCTTCCACCCCTTGCATAACCTATTGCAGTGAGGTTTAATTTTTTTGCAAACAGTACTGCGCTGTATGTAACAGATGAATTTGTAACCACAACCGGTATTTTCATCTTTATAATTTTATACACTGCATCAATACTGAGCCTTCCTGTTGTATATATCATTTTATCAGATACGTCTATTTTCATTATTGATATCCTCCCGGCAATTTTATCAATGCAATTGTGCCTCCCGATATCCTCTGCTGTTAAAACCAGGTCGCCCATACTGTTAAAAAGTGATGCGCTGTGAAGCCCGCCCGATTCTTTTTTATGCTGCTGTGTTTCTGAATTCTGTTTATTGAGCCTTAGTATATGCTCTGCCATTATCTTTAGCTGGCTTTTGATTTTTGAAAGCCCGATATCAAATATAAAATCATCAATGTTTCCGCATGCTGAAGAGATAAAATTCTGTTTAAATTCTATATTATCGGCAACTATTGCTGCCTCAACCTCGACATTTATAAAAACATCATTTTTGCTTATTATGCCGTTTATTTTTTGATGGCAAATTTTTAAAAGGCTTATATCACTATAACTGTTTATATATCCATTATTTATAAGATAGCCCACAGTTATATCTATGGGGCTTTCCGGTGAACATGATATCGTTGAAAGTTTTCTGCCGTTTAAAATAATTGTGAGCATCAGCTCTGCAGGTATCCTGTCCAGCATCTCCTCAAAACCAGAAGAGGCTTTTACCTTTTTTATTTTTATTTCTCTGCTGAGCTTGTTTGATTGCTTTTGAGACATTTAAAGTTTCTTGGTATTAAAAATCTTGAATTATTACCAAACAGGTTTTTGCCTTGCATAATGTTTGCAATATTATCCGTTTGGTTAATTAAAAAGCTTCATAATTAAAAGGCTTCAGCAAGCATTCCATATTAGGCCCTGCTTATTTGCACTGCGCATGCCTTAAATTCAGGTATTTTTGATTCTTTATCATGTGCAGGATTTGTGAGCATATTTGCAGGGGCATCAGCATAGTGAAATGGTATAAAAACCACTCCTTTTTTTATATTTGCATTTACCAGAGCTGATGCAATTATAGAACCCCGCCTTGACTTGACAGTAACCCTGTCATTCTGTGCTATGCCAAGCAATTCAGCGTCTTCTGTATTTATATGTACCGTACTTGCAGGAGCTATTTCATTTAACCCTTTTACTTTTCCGGTCATTGTCCTTGTGTGGAACTGATACAGCAGCCTTCCTGTTGTCAGTATAAAAGGATAAACTTCATCAGGTATCTCAGCCGGTGGAGTATGCGTTACAGGAATAAACCTGCCTTTTCCCCTTGTAAAGTTTATGGTATGAAGTATGCTTGTTCCGGGGTCTGTATATTGCCTGCAGGGCCATCTTAAGGCGCCTTCTTCTTCAAGCCTGTCATAGCTTATGCCGCCGTATATAGGCGTGATGCCTGATATTTCATCCATTATTTCTGAGGGCTTTTTATAATTCATCCTGTAACCCATTGCATTTGAAAGCATAGATATGATTTTCCAGTCTTCAAGCGCTGCTCCCGGCGCCACTACAGCTTTTTTTATAAGCTGCACTCTTCTGTCCGTATTTGTAAAGGTTCCCTCTTTTTCAGCAAAACATGCTCCCGGCAGAAGAATATCAGCAAATTCACCTGTTTCTGTTATAAAAATATCCTGCACAACTAAAAAATCAAGCTTTTTTAACGCGGAGGCGACATGCAGGAGGTCAGGGTCACTGAGCATGGGATTCTCACCCATTATATACATTGCTTTTATTTTACCTGAGTTTGCCCCTTCCATTATTTCAGTTATGGTCATACCATTTTTATTGGGAAGAGGTTTTTCCCATCTTTTTTCAAAACGCCATCTCATATTATCATTTTCAACACCCTGGTAGCCGGTTAACATATCAGGCAGTGCTCCCATATCACATGCTCCCTGCACATTGTTCTGGCCCCTTAAAGGATTGACCCCTGTACCCGGCCTTCCTATATTGCCTCTCATCATCGCAAGATCTGCTATTGCTATTACATTTTCTGTTCCGCAGGTATGCTGTGTTATGCCCATTGCATAAAATATCATTGCATTTTTTGCTTTGCCGTAAATCTCTGCAGCTTTTTTCAAGTCTTCTTTATTAACGCCTGAAATATCTGCCACCTTATCAGATGTATAAGAGGTAAAACAATTTTTAAAATCTTCAAAACCTTCCGTGCGGTTTTCAATAAAATCCTTATCGGCATCGCCATTTTTATAAATCAGGTTCATAAGGCCAAGAAGCACGGCAATATCTGTACCAGGTTTCTGCCTTAAATGCAGGCAGGCAAATTTTGTAATCGGGATTTTCCTGGGATCTATTACTATTAATTTCAAACCATTTTCCTGCACGCATCTTATTATTTCATATCCTATAACAGGATGAGCTTCCGTGGTGTTTGAACCTATGATTATTGCTGCTTCTGCATTCCTGATATCATCTATTGAATTTGTCATTGCTCCGCTGCCAAAAGTCGGTATAAGCCCTGTAACTGTTGAAGCATGGCAAAGCCTTGCGCAATGATCAATATTGTTTGTCCCGATTACTGCGCGGGCAAATTTGGACATTAAATAATTCTCTTCATTTGTGCATTTTGCAGAACTGAGTATTGCCACTGAATCAGGCCCGTATTTTTTTACAGTTTGGCCAAGCTTGCCGGCAACTTCAGATATTGCCTTTTCCCAGCTGACTTTTTTAAATTTTCCGCTTTTATCCTTAATCATTGGCAAGCTGAGTCTTTTGGGGCTTGAGACAAAATCAAGGCCAAATCTTCCCTTTACGCAAAGGTTGCCCCGGTTTGCATTTGCGCCTATATCCGAATCAACATCCACTATTTTATTATTTTTCACATGGAGGTTTATTACACAACCCACACCACAGTAAGGGCATACGCTTTTGACTGTGTCCACTTCCCATATTCTTGCCTTTTTCATATATGGTTTGGCCTGGAGTGCGCCAACCGGGCATGTGGATATGCAATTGCCGCAAAAAACACACTGGGTATCAAGCAGTGACTGTTCAAATGCAGGTATTATCTCAGATTCAAATCCCCTTCCTGCGTAACCTATGGCATTTGCCCCTACTACGCTGTCGCACATTCTTACGCACCTGCCGCAAAGTATGCATTTTTCATTATTCCGGTATATAAAAGGGTTTTCACTGAAAACTTTCTTTTCATGCACTTTGCCTTTATATGTTATATCTGTTATGTCATACATATAAGCAAGGTCCTGCAGTACGCAATATCCGCAGGCTTCACATGTCATGCAGTCCATAGGATGGTCAGATATTATAAGTTCAAGATTTATCCTGACCATTTCCCTTATAAATGCCGTATTTGTTTTTATCTTCATGCCTTCCCTGGCTTCAGTCACGCAGGATGCAACTGCGCCAGGAGTTCCTTCGACTTCGACCATACATAATCTGCATGCGCCCTGTGGTTTAAGTCTTGTATCAAAGCAGAGATTTGGAACATATATGCCGTTTTCAAGGCAGGCCTCAAGTATGCTTTTTTTCGGCATTGTATAGTATGCCTTATTATTAATATATATTTTTATGCTTTCAGCCGGCCTGGCCTGGGGCTTTTGCCTGTATATCATATCTGCGATATTGGGGTTGTTATGATCTGCGCCGTAATGGGCGCTGTCTGGAAATGTATTTTTCGGTATGTTTATCGATCTGCTTATCAACCTTTTTTCAGGCATCTTTTCTCCATGATTAAAATTTTATTTTTATAAATAATCAGACTTTTGCAACTTTTGCCTTCACGTGTAGGCGCTCACAGGATTTCTGGGTTATAATATGTTCCTCAAATTCTTCCCTGAAATATTTCAATGTGCTGAAAACAGGATTGGGCGCAGTTTTCCCCAGTCCGCAAAGAGATGTTTCCATTACAACTTTTGCAAGCCTTTCAAGCTTTTCCAGGTCTCCTTCTTCGCCTTTTCCTTTAGTTATCCTTTCAAGTATCTCAAGCATGCGCCTTGTGCCTATTCTGCATGGAACACACTGGCCGCAAGATTCATCCTGTATAAAATCCATAAAATATCTTGCAAGGTTTGCCATACAGGTCTCTTCATCCAGTACTATCATGCCTCCTGAACCGACAATAGAGCCGGCTTCTTTTACTTTTTCATAATCAATTGGCGTATCAAGAAACTTCTCAGGAATACAGCCGCCTGACGGGCCCCCTAGCTGTACAGCTTTAAACTTATTGTCCCCAACAATGCCTCCGCCTATTTTAAAAACAATATCACGCAGAGTCATGCCCATCGGCACCTCTACGAGCCCCACATTTTTGACCGCCCCAGCAAGAGCAAATATTTTGGTTCCTTTGCTTGTCGCAGTACCAATGCTGTTAAACCACTCTGCTCCGTTTAAAATTATCTGTCCTATATTTGCAAATGTCTCAACATTATTTATAAGGGTGGGCATGCCATAGAGGCCCTCGTTGGCAGGAAAAGGCGGCTTAGGCCTTGGCATTCCTCTTTTGCCTTCTATGCTTGCAAGAAGCGCGGTTTCTTCCCCGCATACAAATGCTCCTGCTCCCTGGTATATCTCCACGTCAAAACTGAAGTCACTTCCAAGAATATTATCGCCTATAAGCCCGTATTGCTTTGCCTGCACTATTGCATTTTCAAGAGTTTCAACTGCCAGCGGGTATTCAGCCCTTACATATACGTATCCCCTGGATGAACCTATTGCCAGTGCAGCAATAAGCATTCCCTCAAGTATGGCATGCGGGTCAGATTCAAGCAGGTTCCTGTCCATAAATGCGCCGGGGTCTCCCTCATCTCCATTGCATACAACATATTTTATTCCAGTTGAAGATTTTGCATTGCTGCAGAATTCCCATTTTTTACCGGTTGGAAATCCTGCGCCGCCCCGACCCCTGAGACCTGAATCAGAAACTATTTTTATAATCTCTTTTCTGTCTGGAAATTCAAGCGCTTTGGCAAGCGCAAAATATCCATCCCTGGAAATATAGTCTTCGATTTTAAAAGGGTCTATTTTACCCCTGTTTCTTAAAACTCTTGATTCCTGGTATTTGAAAAAATCTGCAAGGTCTGAATCATCTGTAATGGGGTTCTGCTGCCATGCTATTTCTTTGCCATCGATGTGCGACTTGAAAAAACTTTTGACTTTTTCTTCATCAAGATTGTAATAGGTGGCAGTTTTTAAACCGTAGGACTCGATTGTCAGCATGGGCTCAAGCGCACAAAAGCCAATGCAGCCTGAAGTGGAGAATATTATTGAATCACTTTTGCGCGATTCTATTTCATGGCCCACAATCTCTTTTATTCTGTCCGCCCCGCTTGCTATGCCGCAGGTGCCAAGATGCACCGTTATTTTGTCCTTCCTGCCGCTGCCGTCAAGGGTGTTATTATTGATTACAGCTTTTTTTATATTTTTAAGATCTTGCCCTGATTTGATTTTTTCTTTCTTAATGTCCAATATTTAAGATCTCCTTCAAATTAATAAAAAATATTATTCTTTATCAAGCGAATATATTATATCCATTACCTCTTCAGGCTTGACTTTCTGGTATATCTTGTCATTGATTACAATAATCGGCGCAAGGCCACATGCGCCCAGGCATCTGTTTATCTGCAAAGAGTATTTTCTGTCCTTAGTCGTCTGCCCGGGTTTTATCCCAAGCTCTTTCTGTATTTTATCGGCTATCTTCTTTCCGCCTTTAACAAAGCATGCAGTGCCAAGACATACCCTTATATCATTTTCCCCCCTTGGTATCATTGAAAAAAACGAGTAAAAAGTTGCAACGCCATAAACTTCCTTTTCAGCAATATTTAGTTCTTTAGCAATTTTTTTCTGCACTTCGACAGGCAAAAACCCTATGCTTTTCTGTATTTCCTGAAGCACAGGTATAAGAGCGCCTTTTTTGTTTTTGAATTTTTCTATTACCCTGTCCACCATTGCTATCTCATCCTGTGACAGAGGATACTTCGGCAGGTCCACAATACGCATTAAAACCCTTTCATGTAGTATTTAAAAGAAAAAAATTTATTTTAAAGAATGATTTTCAAAAATAATTCTGCTTTAAAATATACCAAAAATTT
>JAFGMJ010000184.1 GCA_016927635.1 Actinomycetota bacterium | reverse complement strand
TTTAAAAAATAAAATTTAAAAAATTAATACTGTTTTTTACAGGCTTTCATAATCAGTCATAGTATTTCTTAAAATTGAGCCTTAAAAATACTCCCATTGTATCAAAAAATACTCTTATGGCATCCTTTATGCCGACCCTGCCAAACTGCCTTTTTAAATCAACCCTCACAGGCGCTTCTACAATACTGTATCCTTTTTTATTCACTGCAACTAAAAGCTCAAGGTCAAAGGCATATCTTTTTACAATGACTTTGGGCAGGCATTTTCCAAGTACTTCACGCTTAAACAGCTTTATGCCTGTCTGCGTATCCTTAATTGAAAGCCTGAACAAAATTTTTATTATAATATAATAACAGTAGCTGGTAAGTTTTCGCAGGAATGGATAATGAAGAACAGATTTTCTGTGCATCTTTGAGCCGATAACGACATCTGCATCTTTTGTCTTAATTATCTCATAAAGCTCTTTTGCTATTGACGGGTGCAGGTCAAGATCTGCATCAAGAAACAGTATGTATTTTCCCCTTGCAATCGATGCGCCGTGTTTTAATGCATTGCCCTTGCCCATATTTGGGCTGTAGCTTTCAATGCGTACTTTCCGGCAGTACGAGGCCCCTGATGATATAAAGGCCTCAACATTTTCGCGTGTTTTATCTGTGCTGCCGTCATCAACTGCAATAATCTCATAGCTGCTGTTAAAGTTTTCGAATACCTCTGCAGTTTCCTTAAGTGTGCAAACTATCCTGCCCTCTTCATTGTACGCAGGGATAACTATTGAAAAGTCTATTAAATTTTGAACTGTTTTATCCGGCAATAAAATACCTGCCTGCAGTCTGTTTTTATTACTGCTGTAAATAGCCATATAAAAAAGTATGATATCAGTAATAAAAAATGCTTACAACAGGAAATTTTTAATAAAAGGCTTGCCTGTTTTATATTTTAAATCTCAGGGATTTAAGTTTTTTTCAAACCACTGGTATGTAATTTTAAGGCCTTCAATTATTGGCACTGAAGGCTTCCAGCCAAGCACTTTATTTGCCAGGCCATAGTCAAGAACGCTGCGGTATTGCTCGCCTGGCTTTGCTGGCCCGTGAGTTTCTTTAATTGATTTGCCGCTAATTTGCCTGAGCATATAAAAAAGCTCATTTACATTTGTTTCCTGTGATGTGGCTATATTTAAGGCGCCGCTAAATTTGCTTTCTATTGCTCTGACATTTGCATCAACTGCGTCTTTTACAAACACATAATCTCTTGTCTGTTTGCCGTCCCCGTTTATAACCGGGCAACTGCCCTGTATGAATTTATTTGAAAATATAGCCACAACGCCTGCTTCGCCCAGCGGGTCCTGGCGCGGCCCGTAAATATTTGCATATCTTAAGGCAATAAAGTCAAGGCCATATTCCCTGTTGAAAAAATAAAGGTAATTTTCTGAAGCCATCTTTGCAACCCCATAGGGGGATATCGGGTTTGTTGCGTGTTTTTCATCAGCGGGAAAATACTGCTGCTCTCCGTAAACCGTGCCGCCGCTTGAAGCAAAAATAACTTTTTTAACGCCTGACTGCATGCAGCAGTTAAATACATTAAGCCCGCCTAAAACATTTACATCTGCATCATAAAGGGGGTCCTCAACAGAAATGCGCACGCTCAGCTGCGCAGCATTATGTATTACAGAATCCGGCTTTTCAGATTTAAAAATATCAATTAATGCCTTATCCCTTACATCAAACTTGAAAAACTTTGCAGAGCTGTTTACATTTTCTATTTTCCCTGCGGAAAGATTGTCAAGAACTATGACCTCATGTCCAAGCTCAATTAACCTGTCTGCAATATTGCTTCCTATAAAGCCTGCTCCGCCTGTAATCAATACTTTTTTCATATATAATCGCCCTTTATTTTTTAAGTAATATTTGTTAAAAATTCTGGCAGGATTTATCTGTTAAATTTCATTAAATCCATTTTTGCCCTTTTAATATATGTTCAGTCCGCAGTATCTGCCTGGCTGTTGGTTAAGTCCTCAGAATATTTTTCCAAAGGATTATCCTGGCTTATGAAATCCTCATCCATTATAGCAGGAATTGACAGATCCACGCTTCCGTATATTTTTATTCTTTTGCCCTCAATTAAGAAAATAACGCCGTCAACATCAGGTATTTGCGTCACGGTGTTTACAATTGTATAAATCACATACCTGTCAAGCACGCCTGATTCAAGGCTATTTTCAAGAAATTTTTGTGAAAAATCAACTTTTGCAAGGTTTTCATAAATATCCACGCCTTTTAATTCTGTGCCGGGCGGTATAACAGGAAAATTAAAAGATTTATGGGGACCCTCAAGAAGCTCTTTTATCGCATTCTCAACTGCAATTTTTGCGTTTCCGGCTACTATTGTCCTTTGCTCATATGAGAATTTATCCTCCTGGCCAAGTGATGCAAAGAATACTTTTATCTCAATGCTTGATGGGAAATCATTTTCATCTCTTTTTAGCCCCTTTATAAAAAATGAAAGGATTTTCTGCCAGAAGGCTTTAGCCTTGCCGGTTATGTTTTTGCTTTCTTGTTCAGCAGTCTTTTCTGCAGCTTCTTTTAGATCTCCAGGCTCCTCTAAGGCTGGGGCATCTTCACTTTCTTCAGAAAAAGTCTCTGTTTCAATGCCTGCATCCGGGGAAGTGGTTTCTGAGGTGTAGAAAGACTTTAATTTTGCAATAGAATTTTTTATAAAGGAGGGGTTTTCAATGCTGTAAAATACAAGGGAGATTATTATTATAAAAATGACAAGCATAAAGACAAATCCTGCAAACCTTTTTTTCTTTTTTGGCTTCTTTCTTAAAAGTTGTTCTTTATCCTGCATAATCTCTTTTATATTTTTGCCATTGAAAAGGCTTTACAAATCTTTAAGTAAAATGATATTGCTGTGCCTGCCGCCAAACTTTTGGCCTGGAAAAATCAGTTGTAAATATTTTACCTGTCAGTAAATATTAATTCCTACTGCAGTCCCATCAGTGTCTTGAGGTTATCATAAGCTTTTTGGGCTTCGTCATATTTAGGATAAATGGCAAGCGCGCTTTCAAGCTCAGTTTTTGCTTCTTCATACCTTGTTTCATAAATTAACTGCATTGCATTTGCATAATGCATGCTTGCCGTAGATATTATATCTTTGCATTCCTCATATTTAGAGTTGAAAGAATCTATCAGCTTTTGTTTTTCCTGGTCTGAAAGTCCTGAATCATTTACTGCAATCTCAGCTTTTCTGTAGTTGCTTCTTGCAAGACCATAGTCCCCTTCTGCGTAGTAATCATCAGCCTTTTTAATAAGGCTTGTTATCTCGTCGGGAACTTCTTCTGCAGGCTCTGTTGCGCTTTCAGTCTGGGCTGCCGTTGTGGCTTCGGTCTCAGTTGCGGTAGCTGGCTCAGTCTCATTTGCTTCAGTTGCAATGGCTGTGCTGCCTGTTGCCGTTTCTGATTCAGATGCTGCTTTTTTTCTGCATGCCGCTGCTGAAAAAACAATTAAGAATGCAAGAATACAGATAATTAAAGAGGTAAATACATATATGGCTTTTGCCGGTTTTTTTCTATTTAAACTTTTTTTTGCTTTCATAAATTTAGAACCCCGCTTTGCCTGGTTTTATTAAAATTTATTAACGAATTATATAGAATTAGAACTTTTTTTAAAATACTGTATTTATATTAATTAAAGTGGCCTCAGGCTGGCAGTAAATCCTGAATGGAGAGTATCTTCCCTCTCCAAGCCCTCTTGAAATATAAAGCACAAATTTTTCAAAGTAAAAAAGGCCTGAAGCATATTTTACAGGTATATTTGCGCCTGATATCAACGCTCCCACGGCCGGTATTCTTACCTGTCCGCCGTGGGTATGGCCTGAAAGGACAATATCAGTTTTGTTTTTTACAAAATCGACAAAAAGGTCCATATCCGGGGTATGGGTAATGCAAATGGTTAATTTGCCGTTTTCACAAAGACTGTGAATGCCGCCGGTGGAGGGCTTTAAAACCTCTCTGTAATGACCTCTGTTGGAACCGCTGACAATCGGCTTGCTTTTTGCGCCTTTTCCGCCAAATGCAAGCCCTGTATCAGCTTTTTTTATAACTGCATCATCAACGCCTATTATCTCAATTTTATCTATTTTCTTATTATATGAGCCTGCTTTATCTGGATAATCACTTAAATTTATTGTCACTTTTTCATTGCGCAAAGAAACTATGCCGATTTTTTTAAGTTTTTCAATAAGCGCATCAATGCTGTTATGCCTTCTATATAACTTCTGTCTTTTTATCATATTTTTAACAAACTCCTTGGGCCTTTTATGGTAATAATCATGAACCCCAAATACGGCATATTTGCCAATTGTTGCATTAAGGCCGGAAAGCATTTCAGTCAGGAAATCAAAGTATTTATCTTTTTCAACAAGGTCGCCGGTAAGCATTATAATATCCGGCTTCAGCCTTTCAAGGCTTTTTATAAAGGTAAAAAGCTTAAATCCCTTGCGGTCTTTTCTTAAGTGAAAATCAGAAAGGTGAAGCACTTTTAAAAAAGTGGCGCTTTTGCCGCAAAAATTATTATCCTTATCACCTTTTATATTTATATTTACTTCTGAAAGCTTAAAGTTTACAGTTTCAAACCTGAATGCATACCAGAAAAATGCTGCTGCCGCTGCTGCTGCAAGAACTGAAATTATAATAATTAAAATATCCATTATTTAATTGCACATATCTTTTATAAGGGGGAAGTATTTTTTCGCCCATTCATATTTTTAAACAGAGGTAGATTATATAATATCCAGAAATAAGTCAACGGTAAAAAATGCAGCACATATCTGTCTGCAGACCATATAAATTCCGGTATTATGCAAAGAGAGATAAAAAGCATAATAAACCCCGGTATTATAAAAAGAGGATAAACCCAGCCTGTTTGTAAAAACATCTTCTTTATATTTAAAAAGAACAAAATGCCAAGGGCGACCCAAACTATGCCATATGAAGAGCCAAGGAATGCCCTTGCAGAGTCATATGCGGAATATGCAAGCTGTGAAAAAAGCGCCTTAGATGCATCAGTAATATCAAATGAAATGCTGCCGCCGGCGTTCAAAGACACTAGAAAATCCTTAAAGTTTTTTAAACCAGGTAAACCAGTGCCGTTTCCCCCCAAAGAGAGCCTGGCCCACTCATTGCTTATAAAAGGTATGTTTGCTGCTTTTTTTAAAATCTGCCAGGGAATCATTAAAAAAGCTGCAACGGCGGGCGGCATTGTTGCATAAAATACAGCATTTGCCGCGTTCATGCCGGGTTTTTTAATTTCAATGCCTTTATATTTTTTTGCCTGCCTTTTTTCTTTAAAAGCTTTAAAAATTATGTAAAAAATATTTGAAGCTAAAAATATTGCAAGGAAAAACGCGCCTTCAGACCTTATCTGGGCAAGTATTGTAAAAAATATTGCTGAAGCTAAAATATAGCCTTTGCCCTGGCTGCGCAGGCTTTCTGCAAACAAATATACGGCAATAAATAAAATAATAGCAAAAATAAGGTTTGTATATTCAAGATATCCGTGGTCCATTACAACAGGCAGGCCTGCAATTATTAAGACCAGCGCTGATGATAAAAGCCTTGAGTATTTTTTCCTGAAGCAGAAATAAAAAATGGATATGAGCGAGAGGTAAAACATGGGAAAAATGATTTTTACAAGCCTTTCATCTGCGTATCCCAGCCAGGTATATATCCATGTCTGGGATAAAGGTATGTAAAGCGGGTAGGAAAGATGCGAAAATTCATAATTGTGAAATGTATAAAAAGGAAGCAAGCCGCCGTCTATAAAAAATGCCCTGCCTTTTAAACTCCAGCATGATATGGCATCCCAGAACCTTACAGGAAAAAGAAAGGCAAAAAAAACAACCACAAGAAAACATATAAATATAAAGAGCCAGGAAAGCGCAAACAGTGATTTTTCCAGCCATGGTTTTTTAAAAAATAATATGCATCCGGCGGTCTTTTTGTCTTCCAGGCCGGTCACACTTAAAGAATTGTAATCGTACTGCCGCCTGTGGCTGTTAAGGGTTACTTTTTGTTTGTTTTTTCTATCTGTTATTATAATTGCGCAAAATAAAAGAAAGCACGCAAGGCTGAAAACTGCAGCATTTAATGTGCTGTAAGCTATTCCTATAAGGGAAAGTATTATGAGGTAATTTGATATAACAAATATTCCAGCATAAAAACTTAAAAAGAAAATAAAAAAAAGTCCGGGCCAATTTTTATTCTTAAAAGTCAAGCTTTTTAAAGAAGGCGCATTATTGCAATTTATATAATCAAAATTATTCTTTACAAGCAAATAATACAGGGGCACATACCCTGCAAAGAAAAATG